>NZ_BBMP01000009.1 GCF_000755245.1 Halococcus sediminicola
TCTGTGTCATTACGGTTGCTTCATATGGGTCTTCTTGTGAGTATTTGTGTACTGATCTATGGCACGAGCATGAACATCACGTTTTTTTTTTTTTTAATGATCCGGCGACCACCGAGATCTACACACTGCATATCGTCGGCAGCGTCAGATGTGTATAAGAGACAGATTTAAGGGGGTTACGAAACCCACAGATGCATGGCAACCGTAGCCGCTCCGACCTCTACCATCGAAGAGATACAGTTCGTCATCGATTCCGCCGGTTCACAGTATGCTGGCATGGCCGCAGGACTCATTCTTGGATTGCCTGTTGTCGCATTCCTCTCCGGAAGTTCGACGCTCCTGTTCTACGTCCACGTCGGCCTCGGTGCGTTCTGGTTCGGCCTCGATTTCTTCTTCCGGTACGTGATGGCACCGGCTCTCGAAAACGCTGGTCCCGATACGGCTACCTCGGTTATTCCGCATCTCACGCCGAAGATCATGGTCGTCGGCGAATCGCTGACCCTCGGCACGATTGGCTCGGGTATCACACTCGCGTACCGGCTCGGCTACTGGAGTAGCCCGTCAGTCTATCTCTGGGGAGCACTCGCCGTGGCGATAGTGATGATTCTCATCGCGTTCGGCCCACTTCACTCGCTCCAAACCGCGATGCTCGTCGAACTGGCTTCGTCTGCTCCCGACGGACAGCGAGTCGGTGAGTTGAACCGGCGAGCACTTCGCTGGCTCATGGGGATGACCGGTCTCATGCTCGTGGTCATCGCCATGATGACCGGCCTCCGAGGCTTCCTGCCAACCGTCGGATAGCCCATCGAGAGATAACTTGAGTGCGAAAATTACCGTTGGATGCGAGACGACTGTCCTGTTTCTGTTGGAATTGACCCCTGCAACGGGCATTACCCGATGTAGGAGCCGTCCATCTCACGGTCGATCTTGGTTCGCACGAATTCCTCGGAAATAACCTCATAGCGAATCGTTCCGTCTGCTTTTTCGCGCACGCACGCGGTACAGAACGTCAGTCGGCGCTTGGTCCCGTCTTCTAGAACGTACGTTTCACTCTCGCGGACAGCGGCCGCTCTCGAACCACAGTTCGGGCATGGCGCGAGTCTCTCCTCGACGTCACTCTCATCGCTCATTGGTGGTTTGTTCTCGACATCCGAGTGGAGGTTGTCAGGCTTCGGCAGCCACGTATTGGTCTTCCCACTCGCGGCGCGCCTCGATCTCGCGGCGGCCACGCTGAGTCACCTGATAATAGTTCGTTCGTTTATCGATCTGGCCTTTCTCAAGCAGGCCTTTGTCGACGAGTGTGTCGAGGTTCGGGTAGAGCCGCCCGTGGTGAATCTCACCCTCATAGTACTGGTCGAGTTCGCTTTTGAGCGCGAGGCCGTGCGGTTCATCCTTGCCGGCTGCTACGTACAGCAGATCGCGCTGGAAGCCAGTCAGATCGTACATATCTCAGAAATGGTTATTCAAAGACTAAAATATATCGATACCGAACAAGGTCTGCTACTCGGCCCGATTCAGAGATCGCGGGGCTGAACGGTCTTGCGGTCGTTGTCGTTTGCTCGTCGTGCAGCCTTTTCAAGCAAGTCCGCGACTTCGCTATCGAGTGCATCGTAGAAGTCCGCCGAGACGTTCTGGTCTGCGAGCTGGTCTTTGATTGCCGATTTGACGATCAGATCCGTCATACAATCGTATTCCCGTCGATTCGTACTTATACCCTTTCGAAGCACGGCGAAAGTGAACGAGAGCTTCATCAATAACGGCTCGCGGCTTGTCGTCGAGGCGGTCGAGTCGATCGTCTCACCGTGACAGGCACGAATGAAGCAATCGAGTGCTTCGGTCACCTCATTGAGGTTGCGACAGAGCTACGCCACCACCCTCACACCCCTATCGATTTGTTCTGTATCACAAGCCCCACCCAACGCACTCAAACTACTAACAGAGTGATATGATAACTCTATGCTGCCAACGATAGCAGACGCGGACGAGAATCTATGAACTCCTCTACTGATGCCTATGGAAACTCAGGAGGGAAAGAGACCTCTACTACCGAGAAACAGGTGAGAGTATAGCTATCCGTTTCATAATGAGGCCAATCAAAAGAGCTGAAAGCTGTGGCTTCAAAACAAATCGATAGGGGTGTGTCTTTCTAGATTGCTTACAGAATGTGGAAAGGAAAGGAAGGGAGAAATAATTGGTATGATATGAATTGTAGGACACTCATTTCTCTCCTTTAGCGAGTGCTAAAGGTGTGAGTAGGAAGAGATATCCGAGAGGGAAGCGAACGCTGCGTGGAACATTCTTTCTCGTGGTCTCGATCGCATAGGTGAATCATTCTGAACCCACACCTATGGAGACTGTACTTCCTGTGAATACAACTGTATCTACAAAACGTGTCGTAGAGGCAGGAAGCCACACGCTCTTAAGAAGCAAATAACGTCAGCCATGAGTGAGTAAGACACGATGGTTCACTCACAGTTAGGAGAGAACACCCTCCCCTTCGTTTGGACTGGAACAAATCGATAGAGGTGTGGGGGTGTTAGAGTTGACAACAGGAAGAACTCTACAAAACAAATCGTTAGGGGTTGCATTGGAAAGTACTGAATCACAGTGTCTCATAGCTGCTGAGGTCCACAACGACGGAAAACAAATCGACAGGGGAAATTTTTTAGTACGTTGGGTGAGGTTGAAGCAGCATGCCCTCAGAAAGCGACTCGAAAGAAGTTCCCGAGTCCGCTAGTTCTATCAAAGATCTCATTCTTGAACAAGAAGAAGCTGCAAATCTCATCAAGAACCGGTCCCTTCTCGAACCGAACGAGATCGTCGCTGAGGATCGAATCGTCGGGCGTGACACCCAACTCACCAATATCACCCAGCATCTTCGCGTTGCAATCAGTAACGAACGCCCTCCGAATCTATTTTTGTATGGTCCCTCCGGTACTGGCAAATCACTCATCATCAATGCCGTCTGTGAGAACATCCTCGAACTCTGTGAGAGTCGCGATATCCGTTTTGGCGTCATCCAAATGAATTGTCAAAACATCGGTACTCTCGGCTCTGCTCTCTATGAACTCGTCCGGAAGGTTGCAGAGGATATTGGAGTCCCTGTCGAGATCCCTGAACAGGGGATTCCGAACAAGAAAAAATGGCGGGAACTCTATCGTCTCATCAACGAACACTACGATACTGTCGTATTCATTCTTGACGAACTCGATATGCTCGTCGGTCGCCGGGATATGGACGAACCAGCTTTCTCTCGGCTTCTCTATCAGCTCTCTCGTGCAGGAAGTACCAATGACATCACCGCACGGGTATCAGTCACGGCAATTACCAACGATACGAAGATGATGGAAAACGTCGGTAGTCGCGCGCTCAGTTCGTTTACTCCTGAAGACGTCCATTTCAGCGACTACGACGCCAATCAACTTCGAGAAATTCTCTGGGCACGGCAGGATGCCTTCTACGAAAATGCACTTAGCGAGGACGTGGTTCCTTTAGCAGCAGCATTCGCTGCCCAAACCAACGGGGATGCACGGAAAGGAATTGATTTGCTGCGAACAGCAGGATCACTCGCCGAGCGCGCCGGTGCAAACCAAGTACAAGAACAGCACATTCGCAAAGCCCAAGATAAAGTCGAGAAAAATCGCGTGTTGGAGGTCACACGCGGTATTAGCACTCAAAAGAAACTCTGTCTGTTCGCAACTGCTGCCATTGCTCGCGAGGCGGGTACTGGGGCAGCGAAAAGTCCTCTGGGTTACCAGGTCTATCAGTACCTTACGGAGACTCTCAATGTCGACCAATACCACCAAGAAACGTATGTGAACAAAATGAAAGAGCTTACTACATACTCACTGGTCGAGACCGAGCGAAAAAGTCAGGGACCCCACTCGGGAAGCTACCTAGAGTTCACCTTTGGAGAGAATCCGGCGACGATCATCGAAACGCTGCGTGAAGATTCTCGATTGGACGACGCCCACGACGAGGAACTCCGCGCAGTAGTGAACGCCCAATTGAGATAGTCAGAAAAGGTGGTGATTCCCAGAGACAATCGCTAAGGTTTCCGCTTGACGACCGTATATACCTGCGTAGGAGAGAGTATTATTCCATCTGTTCTCTCCGACGATGCCGCTCTTCCGATACGACAGAACAAGTCGATAGAGGTGTGCCCGTCCCCTCATGGCATTCTTGCTCACAACAAATCGATAGAGGTGTGCCCGTGCTGCTATTCCCCCCCCCTTTTCGAGCGTCGAAGAGGTCCCGTCAAGACGGTCGTATACCTCAACGAGATGGCGATACTCCACTGTGTCATCATCCTGCTCGAGAACAACCTCGACGAATTGCTTAATCAGTTTGCCAACTACGATGTTCTCCACTGAGAGCGTCCTGCGAAGTACAGAGGAGACGTAGCTCTACCTACATGATGGCTATTTGACAAATCAATCACCTCGTTGAAGCGGGCTGTCACTACTCGCGGACCATCAACCGAACCCCGTAATTTTTCGTACACTGTAGCCAAGGAAAATCATGGACCTCGCTGAATACTATGATTTGACAATCATCAGCGCTCCGGCTGTTTCACCGGACGGCGAACGGGTGGCTTTCCTTGCGACTGAATATGGCGAAGACAACGATGATCGCCATACCTCTCTGTTCGTCGTCCCAACGGACGGTAGCGACGAACCGTATCGGTTGACCCGCATATCAGACGCAGGGAATCCCCAATGGAGTCCAACTGGCCGCTACCTCGCATTCACTGCCAGCCGGGACGAAGACACTGAGATTACTGTCGAATCTAACGAAACTGATGAACGCGACGAAACCACTGCTGACGATGACGATGGTGACGAACCGGCGTCGCAGGTCTGGATCTTCGATATGAAACGAGGCGGCGACGCCCGACAAGTGACCGACCGTGACCACGGTGTCAACGGCTTCGACTGGGGACCTGATGGTGACCGAATCGTTGTTGGGGCTCGCGACCCGACCGACGACGAGCAGGACTATCTCGATCGACTGGAGGAGACCGGTCCTCTCGAAATAGAGCGGCTCCAGCACAAACAAGACGGCCGTGGTTGGCTCGATACGGTCACTTCCTATCTCTTCGTCGTCGACGTAGAAAGCCGAAAAACGACCCGTATAGACAGTGCTAACGACCGTGGCTACGGCGGTTCGGATCCAGGGCTTCAACCCGCGTGGGGAGATGACTACATCGCGTTCGTAACGACTGACGAAGACAACCCCGACGACACAGCGGTTCGAGACGTATTCATCGTTCGACCCGATGGAACCGGACGCAAACAGCTTACCGATAGCGAACTCTCGATTAGCGGGCCAAAATGGGGGCCATCGAACGAACGGATCGCATTCACTGGCCGTGATTCCGAGAACTTCTACCTCCCCACAGAGCTATACATCGCCGATGTCGATGCTGACGACTACTGGTCGATCTCCGAATCACTGGATCGGACTCTTGAATTTACTGACCCTTTTTGGCTCAACGATGGTACTCTTGTAGCGGGCATCGGCGACGATGGCCGGACTCGCCTCTGTCGGTTTGCTGCCGATGGTGACGACCCCAGTCGAACCTTTGACGTTCAGTCCAATTACGAAACGATTAGCTTTGGAGGTCTCAGCGTCGATGGTGGAACGGTTGCAGCCGTCTTCTCCAGTCACGATAGTGGGCGGGACCTCTATACTCTCGATGTGAGAGATCTCAACGCGGACAACGACCCTAGAACCAAACTCACGGAGAGCAACAGATCGTTACTGAGGGAGTACGACCAGCCCGGTTGCCAGCGTCTTGCCTTCGAGAGCGACGGTGTGGAAGTCGAGGCGTTTGCCTACTACCCACCGAATTTTGATCCAGACGAACCTGATCCACGGCCACTTCTCCTGAACATCCACGGTGGCCCGATGGCTTACGACGAACCCGACTGGAGTTTCGATGAATTGTTCTGGACGGACGAAGGATACATCATTCTTGAGGTGAATTACCGAGGTTCGACCTCGTACGGACGGTCGTTCTGCGAAGAACTTCGTGGAGCATGGAACGGCCAGGAAATTGCAGACTTACAGGCAGGCGTCGATGCGGTTATCGAGCGTGGCTGGGCGGATCCCGAGCGACTGTTCTGCACTGGTTTCTCACAGGGCGGGATAAACACTGGCTATCTCATCACCATAACCGATCGGTTTGCGGCCGCTGCTGCAGAGCACGGTATTTACGATCTCTACTCCTCGTTCGGCACCGACGATTCACAGGTTTGGCTTGAAGCTGACTTCGGAGTCCCGTGGGAAAACGGGGAGTCCTACCGCGCGTCTTCTTCGATCACGGACGTCGGGAACGTCGAGACACCAACACTCATCACAGCAGGTGAACAGGACTGGCGCTGTCCACCGTCGCAATCGGAGCAATTCTACGTCAGTATTCGCAAACAGGGCGTCGACTCGAAACTCATCGTCTATCAGGACGAACATCACGACATCGGCGATCCGGACCGTGCGATTCATCGACTCACGGAACTACGTAACTGGTTCGAGAAACACGATGCGACGACAGACAGCTAGCTGGACGCTCTCGATCGACGGTTCCAAAGCTTGCTACCACGCTGTACCGCTCAACGATTCGGAATGCCTCGGCAGCGTTTCCGAAAAGTATCATTCACTCGCAGATTCTCCTCACATAGTGGGTCGGACACATCCAAGTGGGCCAGCGCAGTGGGCCGAAGTTTCGTCATTCCGATCGAAGGTATCTATACGATGGTGTGTACGATTCCCCGGAGAGCGAAACGTTCTCCGGATATCTCGTTTTTAGCATACCCCAACAGGTGGCGCTTGGCGAGTTGACCGTTGAATGGACGAGCGCGGAGGAAGCGACGGGCGGGACCAGTGAGACCGCTCGCTGGTCGAAAGGCGGACTTCGCTCTAGCTCTCGGTGAATTCATCAAGGTGCGTCGGCTTGGATGCCGCTACCTCGTCTGGATTGACATCCTCCCCGCCCTAAAGGGCGAGGATTCCCCGAAGGGGATATTGGGGTTGCGCGTTTCCTCGGCACTCAAGTTCCCGTTCGGGAGGTGCGTCAGCGGTTGCCGCCCAATTGTGACCGAGGGCGTGCGTTCCAGCGCGTATAGCCGTGTCAAAGCGGCCTTCCCACCCACACACGGTGGGCGTCAAAGACGGCAGGGTATTCAGCCTGCTGGGGCGCACGGTTCGACTCGCCCGAAGCGTTAGCCCGTGCATGGTTCTCCCTCTCTGACGGCGATGTTCGCCGCCGCGTTCAAATCCGCGTGCCGTTCGTACCCGCACGACGAACACGCGAAGTGGTCGCCGTTGCGGTCGCCGCGTTCACCACACCGAGAACAGGTCTGGCTCGTGTATGCGGGGTCCACGCTTTCGACGCGGATGCCCTCGCGTTCGGCCTTGTAGGTGATGAAACGACGAAGCTGGTCGAAGTACCACGAGTGGACGCCCGACCATCCGGTACGGTCGCGGATGCCTTCGAGGCCTTCGAGGCCTTCGAGGCGAATCAGTGAGTTGTCGAACTGTGTGGCGAACTCCACGAGTCGCTTCGAGAGGGTGTGATTCAGGTCACGGATACGGCGGTGTTCTTTGTTACCCACGCGGTTTCGAGCACGAAGTGCTCCCGCTTCCGCAAGCGAATCGCGTAGGGAACGAAACGTTCTCCGGACGTACCGTGCTTCTTTGCCTGAAACCAGCATCGACTCGTCGGATTCGGGTTCGTGAACGGCAAGAATATGACGCTCACCGATGTCCACGCCGATAGGCGTCTCACCACCCGCTTCGGCGTCGTACTCGATCGTGAACGAACAAAACCAGTCGTCGCCACGACGGTACACTTGTAGCCGTGACCGCCCGGCTTCGCCGTTCACGAGGCGTTCGACGGGTTCGCGGATGTGGTCGTGTACCTCGATAGGCGTGTACCACCACTGGTTGATGCAGGGAAATCCAACTACGACCGAACCGTTCTCGGTACGGTCAATCTCCCAATTCTGGTTGTTCGTAGCGAACGGTTGTGCTGCCGTGTAGGTGAGCGCACCGTCGCGGCTGTGGTCGGCCTTCGCCTCACGAATGGCCTGATTCTGGATGGCCGAGTAGAGTGGCGAGTCGATGCTTCCGGTCGTGATGGATTTGCCGAACTCGTTGGATTCCCAGCCGTCGATGAGGAACTGCTTCACATCACGATACTCGTGCATGGCCTGTTGCCACTCGCGGCGGCGCTTCCGCGTCGGGTGCGAAAACTTCGTCGTCACGGTGGCGGTCACGGTCATGGATTAGTGTATTGAAACGGCCATTACATATTCGCCATCCTCCTGCTCGCGGCAGGACCCCGCAAAGCGGGATTCAAAGGTTGTGTGTTTCCTCGACCTCGGTCGCCCGTTAGGGTGGGTCTTCGATGGTTGCCCCGAAGTTGTTACCAGACGGGTGCTTTGCACCACATACAGCCGTGGCGAAACGGCCTGCTCCCCTGCACTCGGCAGGCACCGTGGATGGTGGTCGTGATTCATTCGACGGTCCTCCTGCTTGCCTCGCCATTACGCGGTAGGGCAGGTTACATATGTAATTAGAGACGATACTACTCAATCGTTACGACCAATATCCGGTCGCACGACACACGAAATCGGCGGTTGAACAGCTACAGAATCAGCTTACGGCGCGTATCCCCGCCGTGAACGGCGAGGCTTTGCGCCTGTCTTTCACGTAAGCGAGATGAACTCCAGATTCTCGCTTGCTAATAATCGCTCGGCGCGATCAGTCACCGACGGAGCGACTAAGATTCCTCGGACGGACCTTCCTGGACGGTTTCGTTCAAGTGCTTCGACGTAGCGATTCAACTGCCCGACTGCGTCGGGACCGACACGGCGGCGTTTGAGTTCAACGGCTACAGGAGTGCCGTCGGCGTCCTCGCCGTAGATATCGATTGCTCCGGCAGCGGTCTCGCGCTCAGTCGCCATCGCTTTGAATCCCTCTTCGAGCACGTCCGGATCTTCGAGAATCCGCTGGCGGAGATCCTCTTCACTTCCCTCGAGTACGAGGTCCGGTACGTCGTCCAATTCGAGGAGCGAAACCTGTGCGACCGTTTCGAAGACGATCTCGAGCTCTTCGTGAGGTGAAGTGCGGACACTCTCGACAATGAGGCGGTCGCCGTCGATGCGCGCACTGTGAGTTGAACCGGGTGGTTGCCAGTTGACAGGTTTGCGCTGACTGTCGCGATGAACCAACAGCGTGCCGTCGGGTTTGAGAATCACCAATCGCTCGCCCGGAGGGAGATGGCTCGACGCGCGTCCGTCGTAGTCGACTTCACACTCGCCGACGAGCGTGAGCATCCCACCACGTTCAATGCCCGACTCAAGCAGGTCGAGTGCGTCTTCGAGCGGTGGATTAGTAAGCGACGAGATCGGCATAGACCATGTTTGGTCTGCATCCACGTAGTGAGTTCGGTGGATATGGTCACTTGCCATCCTCCCTGCCCTGAAGGGCGAGGATTCCTCGCGCTGGGGGTTCCTACGCAGGAATTTCCACGGAGACAACTTTCGGGTTCGTGTGCTCCTCGTTGGGAAGGCAGACGCATGATGACACCGACCATCGGTGGCCGTCCTACTGAGGCACACAGGCTGCCGCGTCCGACGCCGGTACAGCCATCGTATCCGGTGACTGCTGTACCGGCCATCTTCGAGCAACGATTGTAGCTGCGCTATTAAAGAGATCCCTCAGCACCTAGGCGGTAGCCAACAACGAAGCAGGCATCTTGAGAATCCTCAAGGATGGGAGGATGAAAATGAGCGAGAGGCCCGTGAAAGACGGTCCCCACGCAACTGCACGGTTGTACGCCGACGAAAAGCAAACCCTCGACATGTACACGAAACTCGCCAATTCTCCGGCACTCGTGTGCATATTCACCGCCGAACCCCTCTCGTTCGTGTCCACTCGCCGAGAGACGTCAGTTGCATGTCTGCCGAGCGCATGACAACGCGGCGGTCTCTCCCTCAATCAGCACGGCTTTGAGGGTCGTGTGTACGAGCGCGCTATGCGAATCAGAACTGACGGCAAGTTCGCGTACCGTGAGAAACTCGTCGACGACGCCGCCGAGCTACCCGATGAGAATATGCGCGTCGGCGCGGTCAAAAGCTCCGTGTGAGTTCACGAGGGAGATGCTCCCGCTCTCCAAGAGGCCGTCGAACACCCGGACATGACCGAAGAACTCGCTGAGATACTGAGCACGCCCGCCGTCGGCGTCGAGTACGCGATCTCGACTGGCGTGAGCGTCCACGATCAATCAGAACTGTTGTAGAGAGTTTCCGAGCGCTCGCCGCTCTCGGCCGCGTTGACGACGTGGTGTGGCAGTCCGGCGAGCAGAACCAGTACCGGACAATGCGCTCGCCGTCGCTCTCAGGCGTGTACTGAAGCACCTGAATCGTCTCGTGCGCCGCGACGTCCTCGTCGGTCAGATAGGGGCGCACGTACTTGTCGCACCCGGCACTGACAGGGGAAATCGACCGGCTGCGCATCGATGCGCGGCGTGCCGTGGCTCTCAACCGCCTCATGGCCGCTCATGCTCCGTTCTCCTCATCACCGGATTGGCGGTCGATGTTTACGGTTCGCTCTTCGGGTTCCGCGAGTTCGAAAGCGAGCAGGCGGTCGCCGATCCACATGTTCACCTCCGGCGGATCTTCCCAGTGTCGGGGCCCTATTTCGACAAGCGCTTCGTGAGGAATAACCAGCCGCAGCGTCTCGCCATAACGACCTTCTTCTCGAATGTTCCGCGCGTAGCGCTCGCTGCGTCCGCCGACGGTCTCCTCGCTGCCGATAGCCGCGAGCATCCCGGTCTCCTTGACCGAACTCGGGTCGAAGCGGAACGAGCCACTATGGTTCCTCAATGGGGCAGCCATTCTTATTCTGCCTGCGCCATAGCGGGGTCTGGCAGCGAGCGTCAAACCGCCGTTACGCAACGGCTGTATGCGATTGTGATGCAGTCAGCGGTCCGTTGGGAACAAACTATTGAGTATTGCCAGCTACGGTGCGTGAGGGTCGTTTGAGTCGGCTAGTGGCGGTTCACCGCCCCCGATATCGAACTCCGTTTCACAGCTGAGACAGCGATATTCCGAGTCCCCATTCGCGCCTGCGGCGGGAAGAGTCTCAACGTTCTCGGACTCACAGGTGGGACAGGCGACTGTCGCGGTCACGTCGTCGGGTGTGTCGCGCATGGTGTTTTCACCCTAGTTTGACGGCCTTCGGTCCGGCAGTTGGGTTGAACTCATTGCTATAGTCTCGGCAGTGATACTGAAGCCCGCGTGCGGCAATCTCGATGGTGTTCGGTGAGTCACAAGTCGGGCACGCGACTGTGCTCTTGTTCGCATTGGCTGTATCGTTCATGGTCCTCACCTCACCGAGTATTTGGGTGCAAATGATTGTAAATCTCGTGGCCGTGCCGACAACCCTCCGGAATGAACTACTCCCAGCTCTTGTTACAAAGTCCCCGAAGATGACCACTCAGCCTTGTCGAGGGTATACCCACCGCACTCAGGGCACACCTGCTGCTGGAATCTGAAGCGTGTCCCACAGCTCTTGCACTCATATGGATAGGAACCACTACTTTCAGTCCTTGTGAATGCCGTTCTGACGCGTCCCAGAGTACTCATTGTGAACCACTCTTGGGAAGTATTAACACACCACAAGATGAAAGTCTTTCGGTATTCTATAGTTATCAATTACTCAAGAAGTCCATTGGGAACGAGAGCATAGTTCTCTCGATATATCCCTCTCCGACGGAATTATAGCCACGCTGATCCCTCTGGAATACGAGATTCACTCGAAGCGGCGGCGTCCCGCCGAGGAGCGATACCTATGGGCAACAACCATGGCGAAGCGGTCGATACAGTGTCGTGTCCAGCATGTGGTTCCACCCGAACCGAGCAGATCGAATCCTCGTCCAACCCTCTGTACGGCTGCCTCGATTACGACACTGAGTTTGGAGACGATGGCGGTCGGAAGATCGTCATGTGAGCCAGAAATCTACCTTGCCCACGACTGCGAGCATTTCGAAGAACTCTTAGAACCGCCTGAAAGGCCGTCGAACCACAAATTGGTGTGATTCTCGTTGGTAAGTTCGTTCGACACTCAGCCGGAGTGGATGAGCGAACCTACAGTCTTCCTCCCCGTGGCAGTTGACACCTCTTTTCTGCTTATATCGAAATGGTGATTGGTGGCGAATAGACCTATGTGCACGCGTCTCGTTCGGTAACCAATGACTACACGTTTCGTTCCGACCCATGTCCGGTCTGCAATAGGCATCGTCGCGACTGATCGAGAGCGCACAGTGAGCGAACGTAGAGCGTTTACGAGCTTCATCGACCGACTCTCGGACTTCTCAGTGGAGAGCATCGATTCGAATACGAGCTTAGATTGCTCCACACCCGTCCAGATAGTACTCGAGCAGACCCAGTCATCACACTCGGAATCAGATCAACTCGCACGTGTGCGCGAGCTGTATCGAGAGACTGTCATGGGAGTCGAGCATTATTCTGACGAGTACGGTGATTCGTTCGATGAGAGCATTGTCGAAGAATTTGGATCCGAAACCGCTGCTGCAATACTCAACAGTGACCAACTCACGCCACAACTCCGCGACCGACTCATCGAAGCCGGTAACCGAGCACGCGAGAGTCGTCACGCATTACTCCAGGGTCTCGAGAACGAGCATAACGCCCTCCAGAGTGCCGATGAAGCTCTCACCGAGTTAGGTGCTGATCTCGATGACGTACTTTCGGCACACTCGTTCCAGACGTGGCCGGACGAAGAGCTTGCGACTGTCCGAAAGGACCTCCATGCACGAGAACGCGAATGCGACCGGTTGGCTGTCGACCGTCAGAGTACTCTTCACGAACAGCGCGTTCCCAGTACTCATCACATCGGCCTCGAATTCACGGAATATCTATATCGATCGCTGCCAGTAACTTTTCCCGTATTAGCCGATATCGCCAGCCTAACCGAAACGCTTCGTACTGCCCGTCAGAACGTTGATCACGCGCTTGCTTCAGAAACGAACGGTTGTACACACTCTCCATTCATCTGAATTCCTCGCGGATTGGTTTTGAAACAGCGAATTCACAAAACTGTCGAGAGATGTTTCCAAATTATTATATATGCGACGATTCTGGCATTCGATAGTACAACTGTCGCCGAGCCGTATTTAGGCGACAGGACGGGTTGCGGGTTGTTCTTCGCGTGGAACAGCTAGTCTCTCGGCATCAGCGACTGCATGGCCGAAGAGATGGGAGATCACGAGGTTCATGTAGAACCCAACGAACAGACCAGCGATGGCTCCGAGGATCGGCACGAGACCGATCACACCCATGACGAGACCTGCGGCAAAGCTCACGAGGATGGCACGAAGCCAACCACTGACGTAGCGCCGGCTGGTGAGAACCGGTCGGAGGTTGTCCAGCTTGAAAGCGGCACCGACACGTTCCTCGCGTGCGAACACGGTAGTCGCAGCAGGGAGGCTGTAGGCCGCTGCCAGATACGCAATGGCACTCACGATGATGCCGACCATCTGCAGAGTGCCCGAGAACACAGCAAGGCTGAGCCCGAACAGGACGATCGGGGCGAAGAGATATCCAATCGCGATGGCGAATCCTTTGAGGCCATCGACTGCGAGTTTTCCCCAGTCGTCGAACTGGGGAAGTTCGTCATCGCCCAGCGTCGTGTGTCGAAGCACGCGGATCCCGTAGCCTCCAAGAATGAAGGCAGGAACAATGAGAACGCTGAGCAGACTCAGCACGCCGCCGATCAGGACGGTTTTTAGTACGTGGTCGCTCTCTCGCGGATAGTTGATTGCTGCTGATAGCATTTGGTTTCTCCTGTGACTACGATTGACCGATTGGAATCCAGTTTCTCTCCCCGGAGGACCGAATCTGACACCGCTGGGCAATTATAGCAATACTATATGGGTTTTGTAAGTATATAACCATTGTTGTAATCAACAATAAACAATCAGATTTTGGCAATAGCAACTCTCTATTCGGTGGTTGCACAGCAGCTAACAGCGAAACAGTATGTCGACGGCTGACAGCAATGGTTATGTTCTCATACGTTCTATAAGATGTGGAATACAGGAGCTACTCGCTCTCGTCGTTAGCATTCGACGCTCCGCTGTATTCCTCTCCCGTTCAGTCGTGTATTTGTTCTATGGCGCTGTTGGTATGCACCTGCAAAACTCCACTTACCAGACCGTCAACTACCCACGACTGAAGTCGTGGGCTTATCGGTGGACTCCCGCTCTGGCCGACACAGCGTCGGCAGGTGAATATTCACCGTTCGCGTTCACTGTCCCCGATTTTAGGGCCAGCTGACGATTGGCCCGTCCAGACCGAGACTTTTGCCCGGCCCGGACGTGTTTCCATGCAACGTTCTTCGCCGCGTTGTAATCGGCGTGAACCTCGTACCCACAGTTCCCACAGCAAAACTCATCGTCACCGTTCGGGCGATTCCCCTCAGCGGTGTGTCCGCACGCGGAACACCGCTGACTCGTGTACGCCGGGTTCACCTCTACCATGTCGATACCGAACGGTTCAGCCTTGTACTCAACGTACTCGAACAACTGGTTGAATGCCCCCTGCTGAAACTTCGAGGCGTTCGAGATGCGCTCTCGAATACCCGTCAGATTCTCGAAGGCGATTATTGAACACTCATGTTCAATAGCCTCTTGAACCAACTCTTTCGAGACGGTGTGCAAGAGGTCTTCCGACCATTGAGAGAATCGTTGACCGATGCCCTTGATGGTCCAGTGTGCCGATTCGGTTCCGGTCTGTTGCAGGTTTCCACGTAGCCGCTCGTAGGCATCGCGGCGGTGATTCAAAAGACCGCCCGACCAAAATCTGGCGGTCGAAGTGACCGCCAGATTCTCGATACCGAGATCCACGCCGAGGACCGAAGGGTGCTCGGCGGGTTCGGCATCGTCCATCTCCGTCTTTGCGCGGAGGTGGAGGTAAAACGAGCCGTTGCGGTAGTGAAGCGTTGCGCCATTGACCGAATACTTGTCGGATTCAACGTATTTGTCGAACGGTGTGCCGTCCGTCTCGGGTGGCAGGACGTACTCCGCTTCGACTCTACCGTCCGGGGTTGCAAGCGACGCCCAGTCGTCGTGAAGCGTCGCACTGCGGTTGTCGTAGTCGGCAAAATCGCTGGTGAACGTGGGCAAGGACGCTTTGTCGCCATCCTTCCAGCGTTCGACAACAGCTTTCAGGGCGTCAGCCGCCCGCGAGCGGGCGGCTTGGACGAGGTTTGCGTGCAAGTCGTCTGTTCGTTCTCGCACTTCGTCATAGGTGCGTTCGTGAAGGCATGACTTGCTCGTCTCGATGTAACCGTTCTCCTTACGGGAACGGCTGACGACACAGTTGGCAGCGAAGCGAAACTCCTCGAACGTCGCATGGAGGGATTCGGCGTCACTGTCGCTCACGTTGAGATTCACCGGGATAGTGCGCTGAATCTCCACACATCATATTATATCGTGAGTAACGTAATGGCTTTGGTGGGGGAGTCATCTGGTAGACATGCCGAATCAACTGAATGTGGCGGTGTACGCGCTCCTCCCACGAGTAAACTCGTGGGTTTCCGCGCTGGGAGAGCTATGGTACGAGATCGTCGTCCCGCTGGCGAAACTCGGTACCGGGAGCTATCTCCCGCCGGTAGCGGCTGTGTTCCTCGGCACGGGACTGTCGGTCGCCGCGACCGGTCGCCACGGCGCGATCCGTGGGCTCCGCATCGGCGGAATCGCCACCCTCGGCATCGTCTTGCTGTACGTGCTCGTCGGCGGGATCGTGCTCGTCGTCGGCCAGTGGGTACGCCCGTATCTCACGTCGCTCCAGCTGCTCGTCGGCCCGTTGTTTGTCGCCCTCGGCATCGCCTACTATCGGGGTATCTCGCCGTTGCAGGCCATCGAACTCCCCGAGCGCGGCAAGATATCCGACTCGGAGTTCTTCACCTTCGGCCTGCTCTACGGTGTCGGAAGTCTCGTCTGCAACCTCCCGGTGTTCCTCGGCGTCGTGCTCTCGTCGTTTTTTACGGGGAGTTTCCTCTCGGGACTGGCGGTCTTCGCCGCCTTCGCTGCCGGGGTGGGCACGCTGATGATCGGTCTGAGTGTTGTCGCGAGCCTCACTGAGGGATCGCTCTCGCTCGGGCGCTACGCCGCCCCGGTCCGATCGGTTTGCAGTGCTGCGTTCGTGCTCATCGGACTGTACGTGACGTGGTACACGCTCCGCTCTCTCGGCCATCTATCTGCCGGTGAAATCATTGGATAGTTCAGCACGAACCGACGAGATCATCACCGCTCACAGGAGCGGTCCATCCGGTACCGGACTACAAGACCTATCGCTCCAACTGTTAGTGCTGACACCAGTATCTGAACAAGACCGCCGCCGACGGCCGCTATCGCCCCGCTAGCAGCCGTCACCCCACTGGCGACGCTTACGGTGGGAGCCACGATACAGCAGAGACTGCCGACACCCGCCAGTCCGAGGAGCGACCACCGTGGCCCAGAATCGTCACTTGATATATCGTCCACGTCCGAATGATCCATTTCCTACCAGTTTGCGCGGTTGCAGAATGTATCTTTGGTTGTGCTGATTGAGGAAATATTGGTCTTGACGTCCACTAATCACTGACCTCGGCACAGTAAGCGGTTGCAGCGACCGTTTCAAGACCTGACCGACACAGTAATGGGTATCGTCTACCAATCGCTCTCAGTGCGTCGGAAGGCAAAACTCCTCGTGACGGTCGTGGGTATTCTCGTTCTGCTGGGGGTTCTCGGAGCGACTACCATCTCTGCATCGACAGAATTCGTCACGCCGACGAACGTTTCGGCCGAGCACAGCGGCGAGTGGGTCAACCTCGAAGGCAGAGTGGCTGACCTCGAAACGACTGGGCAACGAACCACGTTCAACGTAACCGAAGACAACCAATCTGTGCCTGTCACCCACGAGGGGACGCTTCCCGACACGATGCAGGAGGGCCGCATCGTCGTGGCGAAGGGACTGTACGAGGATGGACGACTTGAGGCGAGCCAACTGTCAGTACGTGCCCATGAAGGCTCCGAACGGCCAGCAAGTACCGAATGAACGACAACGGCTCCACGACACCGCCACTCCGGGCCGACCAGCTCGAAAAGTCTTATGGCTACTTCAGAGCGGTCGACGATGTCTCCTTCACTATCGATCGAGCCAGTACCGTCGGACTGTTCGGTCCTAACGGTGCAGGAAAGACCACTCTTCTCCGGATGCTCGCGGGCATTGTCGAACCGACGCGCGGACGGGTGTTCCTCAATGGTGTCGAGCGCACGACCGACTCACACGGTAGCGTCGGCGTGCTCACCCACGATTCAATGCTCTATGATGCACTTACCGCCCGCGAGAACCTCCGATTTCACGCTCGGCTCCACGGCGTCGAGACCGTGGCTGAACGCTGTGAAACAGTTCTTGACACCGTTGGGCTTTCCCACCGCGCGAGCCATCGGCCTGATGAGTTCTCACACGGGCTTCGCAAGCGGCTATCGCTCGCTCGCGCATTAATTCATGACCCCGACATCCTGCTGCTCGATGAGCCATACGCGGGTCTCGACCGGCGCTCGATCGAGACTCTCTCGGACATCCTCAACGGGTTCGCCGACAGAACCGTAGTGCTTGCAACCCACGACCTCGACAGGGGGTTCGAGCGCTGTACCCGCGCGCTCATCATTGCCGACGGACGTCTCGAAGCCGACCTTGCCACCGACTCGCTGTCGAGTACGGCGTTCGAACGCACTTACGAACAGGCCATCGATCTCACCGAGGCGAGATCCTGATTGTAGATGGCTGTGAAAGGATTTCTCGCGGCAACCTATCATGTCATTCGTAAGGACATCGTTGCCGAACTCCGGACGAGACAGTTGACGACGACTGCAACGGTGTTCGGCCTGTTGGTCGTGCTCACGTTCGCCTTTAGCTTCGTCAAGACATTTGCAGACCCACGTATTGTTGGGCGCGGTGCGCTTTGGATCGCCTTTGTCTTCGCTGGCACCGTCGGCGTAAGCGAGACAATGGCCATCGAGGACGAAAACGACGCGCTCACCGGACTTCTGCTTGCGCCCGTCGACCGCTCGGCGGTCTATATCGGGAAGGTGCTGAGCACCACCATGTTCGTTCTCGCCGTCGATCTCGTCACCCTCGGTGCGGCAGTCGTCCTGCTCGGCTATCCGATTGCCGCAGAGATGCTGCTCCCACTTATCGGAGTGCTCGCGGTAGCGGCGTTCGGTTTTTCGGCCGTTGGCGTCGTGGTCGCGACGCTGACCGTGCGCTCTGGTCTCGGCCAACTTGCTATTCCCATCCTGCTCGTTCCGCTGGTTGTTCCAGTGCTGCTCTCGGGCGTTGAACTCACCGCCGCGCTCGCAAGCGGCGCACCGACAGGGGGATGGCTCCGGGTGCTGGCCGCCTACGCCGGCATCCTCTTTCTCGCGGGGCTTGCGACCTTCGAGTTCGTCGTCGAAGAATGATTATCGGGTGTCTTCGAGCCGGCGTTCGAGACGGGTGATGCGCCGCTGCAAGTAGAGCACGTAGCCGAAAAAGGCGACGAACAGTGCGGTATATCCCGCAAGCAGCAGTGGTTCCATCCGTTGTCACCGCCTCGTCGCGTTGCGGACAAGTACCTTGTCTTCGAGTTCGTGGAGGTGAATTCGCAGGCCGAGCAGATAGATGTAGAGGAGGGTGGCCGCAACGAGTGAGACGACTAGCGTCAGAGGATCGATGTTTGCGCTGACAGTCGGATTACCGAGCGTCGTCTCGTGGAAGGTAGGCGTCCAGAGTCTGGTCGAAGCGTAGGAAATGGGCACCGTCACGAAACCGACGACCCCATAGACTGCCGCGTACCGCTCGTCGCCCTCGCGGTCGACCACCGAATACACGACGAGATAGCCGGCGTAAATGAACCAGACCACCAGAAAGGTGACGAGGCGCACGTCGGTCCACTCCCACCACGAGTTCCAGATGACCTTCCCCCACGCGCTGCCAAAGATCAGCGTGAGCGTTGCGAGGAGGAAGCCGAGTTCGCCGGCGCTGTGGGCGAGGCGACTCCAGAAACGACCCCGATAGCGCAAAAAGAGCGCACTCCCAACGAACGTCGTGGCGAGCGCGACCGAGGCAATCCACGCCAGCGCGATGTGCCAGTACGCGAGTAGGTTTCCGCTGTTCTCGACGCCATACATCGTCTCTGAGGCGACACCGAACACCAGCAGCATCGATGCAATGCCGAAGCCGAGCGTCCCCCACTTGACGAGGCGGCTGTCCATCACGCGGTGGAGTACGCTCACGACGCGCGCCACGACATAGCTGAACCGCCGGTTGCTCGTTCGTCCCCGCTCTTCCCTGCCTTTCGAATCCGATTGGTTCGTATCCATGATCACACCCATTCGACGACCGATGCGAGCGCGAGTCTGTCGATATCGAAGAGGATCGCCACCCCCAACAGCACGAACGCATAGCCCGTTATCGTCCGAAAGCGTTCACCGGAGGCTCCCGTAGTCACGTCGAGCAACCGCCGTATGCTCCCCTGTCCGACGTACGCGACGATCAACAGCGGTATCGAGAACCCGACGCCGTAGACGAACAGTAGCATCGCCCCCTGCCCGACGGTCGCCATCGCACCTACGTAGGCGAGCACGCCGCCGAGGATGGGTCCCACACACGGCAGCCAGATGGCTCCGAGGAAAACGCCCACGAGCAGACCGTTGCCGACCGGGTGGCGCTGCTCGTCGATACGCCCGCTGATGGCCGTCGCCCGTCCGGTGAGCCGGGAGCTGTATTTCGAGTAGAGTTCGTTCACGTCGTCGTCGGCCATCACGACGCCGAAGACGAGCATCCCGACCGCAAACGGCGCGCGGATGGTATCGGGTGTTACCGACCCCATCAGGCCGGTGAGCACGCCGAGGGCGGTGAACGTTATTGTACTTCCCGTTACGATGGCGACCGGACGCAATGAGTGGCCGTTCGCGCCGACCACGAGGACAGGAATCATCGGCAGACAGCACGGCGTCAAAATCGTCAGCACGCCAGCGAGAAACACCGCAGCGACCGTCGGATCGTCCATCACGTGGCCGTCGCTCGCCGTGTCTCGCTCGCTACCTGTCCGCGAGATTCGCGCTCGGCACCGTCGCCGTTCATCGCGGACGCCATCGTGTCTCGAATCGCTGCCGTGGCGTTTGACGAAGCGTTGCCGTCCATCGTCGTGTTGGCTGTACCAGTTGTCGATGCGTTTGCGGTGGCCGATGCATTCGTGGCATTGGCGGTCATGTTCGCTGTTGTGTTCCCGGTGGGCAGAATCCACGTCGTCTGCCACGAGCCGTTGGCCGATTCGTTCCGGAGCGGCTTATCGTAGCGCTTGACGTTGTTCGGAATGTCGCTCTGGTTGAGCGGCTCGGAGCCGATGGGGATATCCGCGAGCATGAGCTTCTTCGTCATCGGGTTCATGTCGTAGCCGAGTCGCTGCTGGGTCCGGTTGTAGTAGATGCCCTCGTCCGGCGATCCGCTGGCCTTCCAGTCTTTTGGCTGGCGTGGCAGGTGCGGGCGCTCATGCGCGTTGACGAAGCCGGCCACATCTTGAACGTCCTGCCAGTCGGTGAACGTGTGTGGTGAGCCGTAGGGCATGGCTTCACGGATGAAGCCGGCGGAGGTGTACAGCCGTCCCATCCCTGCCCCATCGTTGTAGGATTCGGGACCCCACAGCGGTGGATACTGTCCCTCCTCGCCCTGTCCATCGGCACCGTGGCATGATGCACAGTTCTGGAGGTAGAGGTCCGCTCCGCGGACGGGGTTGACTTTCGAGACGTTCGTCTCGCTTTCGCCCTCGGGCTTTTCGATGTGTCGCCAGTACGGAACACGACCGCTCGGCGTTCCTTTGTTGAGCCAGACGAGATACGACTCCATCGCCTGAATCTCACGGCTGTCGTATGCCGGAACACCCTCAGATGAGTTCGGGGCGTTCATGCTCCGGAGGAAGCAGCCCTGGATGCGCTGGCGCATGTCGCGCATCCGCTCGGTTCGGCCCGTCCACTCGGGGTAGCCCGCGGCGGTCCCGACCAGCGGTATCATATCGATATCTTGGCCGACCATCCCACTGACCGTCGGTAGGTCGCCGCCGCCGTGACAGTTTGCACACGAGAGGTCGTTGCCGACGTGTTCGGGTGCCTCCGCGGAGGTGTTGGCGAACAGCTCGCGCCCCCGTTTGACAAGTTCTCGCCGGTTTTCGTCTTCTGGAAGCGTCGAGTTATTCATCTGTTTCGGGACGAACTGGATCTCGTCGCCCGCTGTCTCGTTTTTGTACCGCATCCCCTGGTCGCGCAGATCTTTACTATACCACTTCTCGCCGCTCCAGTTGCCGGGGAGTTCCGTGATGTCTCCACCACCGCTCTCAGCACTTCCAATGCCACCGCCACCGAGGAATGCCAGCAGACCGTTGGCCGCGAAGGCGATGACCAGTGCGCCGATTATCGCTCCGACTGCCAATAGCGTCGGCTTGAGCAAAAGGGTCGAATCACCGTTACTCATCTCTTTGCCTCAGTAGTGTTCGATCGTATTCCATGACTTGTATCCTACTATCAGGGGCTGATATCCGCCGTTCGGACCCCATTTTAATAAATGTGTGCACTTTCCTCATTTCTCAACAACACAAAGCGCACACGTTTTGTCGGTCGATACCAAACCCGACCAATAATCGATGCGTCCACGGAAGCTACTGACGTTGGTCTTCATCGCGCTTCTGCTGAGCATTGGCTATCTATCGATGAACGCTGCACCCGTGCTGAGTGACGAGAACTTCTCCTACCACGGCGATACCGCATGGCGGACTGACTTTTCCGAGGCGAAGGAACTCGCAAACGAACAACATACCCCCATCGTCCTCTATTTCTGGACGACGTGGTGTACCTACTGCGAGGACTACAACGAGAACGTATATCCAAACGAAACGGTGCAAAATCGACTCGATGACTTCGTGAAAGTAGCAGTAAATCTCGACGGCGATTCGTCGCTTCAGCAACAATACAACGTCAACTTCCCGCCCCAGCACGTCATCATCACCCCGGATGGAGAGGAGCTCGTACGTATCACAGGCTATGCCGATCGTGAGGACTTCCTCAGCTACCTCGAAACGGCAAACAAGCGTGCCAACGGGACTGAGAGCACATGAATCTCGGCACGGCTCTGCTCGCCCTTGCTTTTCTCGCGCTCACCAGTAGCACCCTCATCCTCTCGCGGGCGTATCTCGCCGACGACGAACACTACCTCGGCTACACCACACCGCTGGTCGGTATCGGTGCCACGCTATTGGTGAGCGCGCTCGTCCAACTCACCTACCAGTTCGTCGTCACCGACTACTCGAACGCCTACGTCTGGCAGAACACCGCCGACTATCTCCCCATTCTCTATCGCATCACCGGCGTCTACGCCGCCAACAAAGGGTCGGTGCTGCTATGGGCGACCATCGTCGCCATCGTCGCACTCGTTGCCATCGCCGCTCGGGGCGTCCCCGACCGTCACACCCGATTAGTGTATGCGCTCACGACCGGCGTCGTAGCCTACTTCACCGCGATGCTCCTGTCCGACAGCCCCTTTGCACCCGCCCGCGGCGAGTTCCCGAACGCACCACCCGGATTCGTTCCCGCGAGCGGGCAGGGCCTCAACGCGCTGTTGGTTGATCCGTACATGGCCATCCACCCGCCAGTGATGTTCACCGCCTACGCGCTACTCACGATGCCATTTGCTATCGGGGCGGCCCACTTCGTCTCCGTCCTCCGCGGCGATGGAGGACTGTTCGCGGCGTGGCAGGGCACGCTCACCCGTTGGCTCCGACTCGGCTGGCTCTTTCTCACCGGGGCGGTCGCCCTCGGCGGATTCTGGTCGTACACGGTGCTCGGCTGGGGCGGCATTTGGGCGTGGGACCCCGTCGAGACGGCCATCCTAATTCCGTGGCTGTTTCTCACAGGAACGCTTCACGCCGTCACCAACTATCGCCCTGGCAAGCGCTACACCATCCTCGCGCCCGCGATGACCGCGACAGTGTTCGCGCTGGCCATCTACACCACCACCATCGTCCGTAGTGGCGTCTTCCGCAGCGTCCACTCCTTTGCCGATGGCGGCATCGGCATCGCCTTCCTCCTGTTGATGGCTGTGACAGCTGTTTTGGGTGTAGGCCTCCCGCTCGGCTACTGGGCCTGGAAGAACGATGACGCCGGACTCACCGATGGAAAGCTCCTCACGCGCTCGAACCTGCTCCACCTCGCCGTCTTGCTGTTCGGCCTGCTCACGTTCGTCTCGCTGTGGGGACTCTCCTTCCCCGTCCTCAGAAACGCCATCACCGGTCTCGAAGTCGCCGTCGAGCCACGCTACTACAACCTCTGGAGCTACCCGCTCGTGCTCTCCGTCCTTCTCCTGTTAGGCTTCTACATGGACTTCGACGTCGAGGGCCGCCGCCGGAGCCTCGTTGGACTTGGCGTCTTTGCGGCTGCGACATTGCTCGCCACTTTCATCGCCCCCTCCGCAACGTGGCAACTATCGAGTCCGCGCCCGACCGATGCGTTCGTCTATCGAATCATCGGGAGCGCGAGCGTGCTTTCGGCGCTGCCGCCGGTCGCCTACGTGATTCTCGCCATGCTCAAGCGCGGTCTCGTCCGCATCCCGGCGGCCGTCACCCGGAACGCGAAGTTGAAGGAATTGGGCATCATGCTGATACACGTCGCAGCAGCGCTACTCGTGCTCTCGCTGCCCTTCATGTATCTGTTCGGTGGACAGGCATCGGTGATGGCGGCCACCGGACAGGGGAACATCGATTCCTCAGCCCAGCAGGTCCCCGGCTCGGAGTATTCGATTCGCGTACTCAACAACACGACTAACGAGTTCCCCCGGGACCCCGACCTCTCGGACTACGCGCTCACCGCCGAGCAGGTCACCGCCCGCGGCGACACGCTCAACGGCTCAGTACAGACGCTGTACGGCAACGTGACGGCTGTCCGGAACGGTCCACAGGCGACGGTCGCCCAGCTCGACGGCTCGCCCATTTGGGTCGGACTCGTCGACCGAAACGGGACGAACGTCTCGCTCCAGCCCGGCCAGTCCATCGCGGCGCGCGGGCAGTTGCTCTGGGAATTCGTCCCCCAGACTGACGCCGTGTTGCTCACCGGTCCCCAGACCATCGGCCCGGCGGCTGACCCACCCGAGAGCGTCGAGCCGACCCGCGTCATCGCTCGCGGTGCAGCGGTCGCGGTCTACGAGGACGGCGACCTGCTCACTAGTGGCGTCGTCGGCCAGCGCGAGTACGTCCGGCAAGGGGGATTGCAGGTCCGCGACGTGCTCATCGATCGCGGTCTCGTCAGCGACACCTACGTGATAGCCGGCGTCAGCGACGGCACGGCATCCATCACCATCAAACGGGTGCCGATGATGACGCTCCTGCGAGTCAGTCTCGTCCTTCTATTGTTGGGAATGGGGCTTGTCTTCATCTTCGACCCGCGTCACGGACTCGCCCAACGAACGAGTGCTGCACATTCACAGTCAACCGCCGATACGGAGGCTGCAGATTAACAATGAATACACGACTCACGCTCGCCATCCTGCTCGCCTGTCTTGTTCTCGTCCCCACCACCGCCGCAGCAGCAGAAATTTCAGGTACCGTCACGACTGACAACGGCTCCACCGACGGCGCGAATGTGACCATTGCCGCCGTCTCGGAGAACTTTACCGCCGTCGGCGACCCCGTGCGGACGAGCGTCTCGGGATCGTCCTTCGAGGCTGAAGTGCCCGACGCGCCGGTCCACGTCGTCCGCGTGGCGCGCGGTGGCGCGACCCACTATGCAGTGCTTCGGGAGGACAACTCGACGACCATTGCGCTCAACTCGTCCATCACGGGCCGAGTCATCGATGACAACGGTGAGGGACGGGCGAACACGACTGTCGAGCTGGTCGACGAGAGCGGCTTTGCGGTCGACCGCGCGCTGACGGGCGACAACGGGCGCTTCGTATTCGACCCGGTCGAATCGAACGAGAGCTATCAGCTTCGGGTCTCGGCCGATGGAGTTCCGTATCAGGAGACCGTGAACACGACTGTTGGCGAGCGGAACGTGACCGTGACGACACCCGCGCCGACCGACGATATCTCTGTCCTCTCTGTTGCGAACCGCAGCCCCGCTGGCCACGTCCTGCAGGTGCTCGCGCCGCAAAACGAATCGGGCGTGCCGAGCATCGTTGAGACGATTTCGCTGCGAAACATGGGCGAACGTCCGTTCGTCGGCACCGTCTCGATCAACGTGCCGGCCGATGCCCAGCCATACTCGGGGATGGTTGACGGCGAGACTGCTCAGTACCGACGAGCGGAAGGGAGCGTTCGGCTCAACCTCACGGTGCCGGCAAACGGCACCACGCAGGCTGGCGTGGCCTACGACCTCCGGAATAGGAGCTTCGAGAAGACCCTCCAGCGGAACACGACACGGCTGGCAGTCGTCATGCAGGACTACAATGTCTCGGCAGTTGGGCATTCGGAAAATCTCCGAGTTGGCAATGCCTCGATTTCACTTCTCACCAACGACGAACCACTCCGAGCCAATGACACTATCAGTGTGAATCTCTCCGGCGCGCGGGCGGAAGGTCCGCATATGGACCTCGGAACGCCCAGCGCGGCTAACGCGAACGCGTCGGCACCCTCCGAGAGCAGTTCGCTCACGCCGTTTCCAACGGTACCGGTCTTCGGTGGTTTGGCCATGGTCGTTGTTGGCGGACTGATTGCCTATCGGGTTTTCTGATCTCGTTATCGCGTGCTATCGGTTAGAGCACCAAGTTTTCCGGAGCTGAACCCCGACGCCGATCACGCCGACCGTCAGTGCTGCCACGAGAATTTGGACGAAACCGCCGCCGACAGCGGCCGTCGCACCGCTGGCAGCTGTCACTCCCGTGGCAGCGCTCATTGTCGGGGCTACGATACAGCAGAGGCTCACTACCCCACCCAGTCCGAGGATTGACCACCCAAGCTCCGAGTCCGTGTCCGCCTCCACATCCGCATCTGACGGCGCGTCTGCGTTTGAGGATTCCATTTATGCACCTAGGTACACGTGACCGATCCGTGTATCTTGGGGAGTGGCTACATCACTCAGTGTTCTCGCTCAGATATCGTCCAATTTACCACACACGTTTCCGCCGAGAAATTCTACTGGCTTAGTGGTAGGCGAGACTCTTCAAGCAACACCGAAGCGCTGACTGGTATTTCGTCAGGGCTCTTGAGAGCCTCAATCCAGAGTTGCTGCGCTGCTGTACCGAAGATTCGGATGCTTGCGCGAAAATACAACCGACATGTGGCCGATTCAGACGAGAAGCTGAATATCGGCATCGGCCATCCGCTGAAAGGCCGTCGCCGCGCCAACACCGACTTCGACACCATCGTAGAAATCGTCCGGATCGTAATCGAGCAGATCGATGGTCATCTGACAGGCCTGCATCTCGACGCCACTCTCGAGCGAGGTCTCGACGAGCTCCTCGACGCTTGCGACGTCGTTGTCGGCGATGCGTCGTTCCATCATTTTCGCGGTTGCTCGGTCCATGCCCGGCAGCGCGGCGATGGCGTTCGGGATGGGCATGTTCGGGTTGCCGACCGAACTCAGACCCAGCTCCTGAGAGTGTTCCTCGTGGAGGATTTCGAGACCCCAGAACGTGTGAAACACCGTCACGTCCCAGCCGAAGGCCGCCGCCGTCGAGGCTAGGATGAGCGGCGGATAGGCCATGTCGAGACTACCCTTCGTAGCGATGATGACCATCTGCTGGCCGTTCTCCTCGCTTTTGACCGCTGCGAGTTCGTCTTCGAGTTCCTCGATACGCGCTTCGAGCGCCGCAGCGTTCTCAATCGATTCGCTGCCGGTCGATTTCGTTTCCGTACTCATTGTTTATCTCTCACACGTCGCGTCTGCTGCGTGCTCAGACTCCCGGAGGTGAACGCACTCATCATTCGGTCTTGCGAACGTAGTGTTTGTAGACGTCCTCGCCACCCTGCTGACTTTCGATCTGGTCGACTAGCTCGACGCCGTCCGTCGTATCAGCCCAACCTTTGAGGTCGCTCATGCTGCCGGGGTCGGTCGCCAGCACTTCGAGAACCTCCTTGGGCTGGAGATCGTCGGTCGCGTCTTTGGTCTTGATGACTGGCATCGGACAGTTCTCGCCCTGTACGTCGAGCGTCGTCGTAGCGTCGTGTTCCGTACTCATTTTCGTATTGCCTCTGATTCACAATACAATACAAGGCCCTAAAAGTGTTGCGGATATTGATCAATACATACACTGTGGTAAGTGAAACCGCCCTGTTCTGGGCTTTTCTCGCGACTCTGTGCTATTTTGGAAACTCACTATTGTTCTTCTTCCACCATACTATGGAAACCCTTATTTGCCTCACTCCGGTATAGGCGAGTGATGAGTGAACAGGAATTTCCCGAGCCAGACGTGGACGTAGAGTCCATCGAACCGGCTAAGCTGAAGGAACGAATCGACGACGGCGAAGACGTGTTCGTGCTCGACACGCGCGCGAACGAGGAGTTCGAGGAGTGGCACATCGACGGTGAGAGGGTCACTACCCACAACGTACCGTACTTCGAGTTCCTTCTCGGCGACGTCGACGAGGAAATCTTTGAGGGGATTCCCGAGGACAGGGAGGTAGTGGTGCTCTGTGCGAAGGGCGATTCGAGCGAGTACGTCGCCGGCCTCCTGAAAGAGCGCGATTATGATGTGAGCCACCTCGCGCGCGGCATGAACGGTTGGGCGGAACTCTACGAGTACCACGAACTCGATACCCAGGAGAATCTGACCATCGCTCAGTACCAACGGCCCTCCAGCGGCTGTCTCGCCTACCTCGTCGTCAGCGGCGACGAGGCCGCCGTGATCGATCCGCTGCGAGCGTTCGTCGGCACCTACGCACAGGATGCACGCGCACTCGGGGCAGATCTGACCTACGCGCTCGACACGCACGTCCACGCCGACCACATCAGCGGCGTTCGCACCGTCACTGAAAACACCGAGGCGACGGCCGTCATTCCCCAGCCCGTCGTCGACCGCGGCGTCGAGTACGACATTGAGTACGAAACAGTCGCAGACGGTGATTCCATCTCGGTCGGTGAAACCCACATTGAGGTGCTTCATACGCCCGGCCACACCTCGGGGATGACTTCGTATCTGGTCGAGGACGTGCTGTTCGCCGGTGATGGCTTGTTCCTCGAGAGCGTCGCCCGACCGGATTTGGAGGAGGGTGCAGAGGGGGCAGCCGAGGCTGCGGGCGAGCTCTACGACACTCTCCAGCAGACGGTTCTCGAACTGCCCGACGACACCGTCGTCGCACCGGGACATTTCAGCGACAACACCGAAACCGACGACGGAACCTATACCACACAGCTCGGTAATCTCGAAGAATCAATGGACGCGCTCGACCTAGACCGCGAGGAGTTCATCGAGTTCATCCAATCGGACATGCCGCCACGGCCGTCGAATTACGAGGAGATCATCGCCACCAATCTCGGTGAGCGCGAGACGAGCGACGAGAAAGCCTTCGAACTCGAACAAGGGCCGAACAATTGTGCGGCCAGCCAAGACGCGCTAACGAGTGATTAGATGATTGGACCGGAGCTACTGACGATACTGGGCCAACTCCCCACCGGACTCTTCCCGCGCGGCATCAGCCAGTACGCCGTCGGTGGCGTACTCATCGGGCTTGGAGTGTCGACTATCTACCTCGGGACGGCCATCACGCCCGGCGCGAGCACGTTCTTCGAATCTACCCTCTCGTATTTCTCGGAAATTCCCCGGTTCAACCGGGCGAAATACCTCGCCACCCGTGACTGGCGGATCGTCTTCACGCTGAGCATGGTCGCCGGTGCGAGCATCTATGCGCTCACGCTCGGCGGTGGAGGCTGGACGACAGACGTGGGAGCGTGGCGGCTGCTCGCTGGCGGCGTGCTCGTCGGCATCGGCACGCGACTCGGTAAGGGCTGTACCTCCGGGCACGGCATCAACGGCATCGCGTCGTTATCTGGGACTTCCCTGGCAAATGTCGCGACCTTCATGCTGGCGGCAATCGGCGTTGCACTCTCAATGCAAGCGCTTGGAGTTTCGCCATGAGCACAAACGACTCCCGCAACCCGCTGTTCATGCCATTAATCGTTCTCGGTGGCGCGCTGTTTGGCTTCGGACTCGCCTACAGCGGGATGGCCAAACCTGAGATCGTCCTGGATTTCCTCCAGCTACAAGACTGGGGACTCGTGTTCGTGATGGGCGGTGCAGCGGCCGTCACTGGAACAGTTATCACAGTTGCAACGCGGTATCTCAGCCGTGCACCGCTCACCGGCGAGCGGTATGGCAAGCGTGAGAAGACCTTCGACCGAAGTGTGCTCCTCGGTGGAGTGATCTTCGGTGTCGGGTGGGGAATTTCGGGACTTTGTCCTGGTTCGGCGTATGCCAGCCTCGGCATCGGGAATTTCCCCATCTTGATCGGGATCGCCGGGATGTTCCTCGGTGCGTATGCACAGGGGTACTGGCGTTCCTATCGAGAGAACACTACTGGAACGGCCACACCAAGTGACTGAGACTCTCGACCAATTCACAGATGACCACAACAAACACCGAGCGATACACGGACCACAAGCGACACGACTGCGATCGATACGTTGACGACGAACAACTGTCACAATGGAGTAGTACTTGTAGCTTATCACTCATGCATGCTCGAGAAACGGTAACTGAAGAACCGAACACACCCCGACGACAAGAAAGAGCTTCGTACGATTCAAATTTGACCCAGCTATGAGCAATCCTGAACTGAATTCGGCCGAGAACGATCAACCTGACTCCGAGAGAGACGGATACGACTGTGATGAGTCGTTTGACGCCAGGAGCGAGGAGGCTCGGACAATGGGACGCGGGTTCTTTGAGGAGTCGAGTGCACCCGGATCGGCGATGGCGCACCTCTATCGGGGCGAAATCCACCGGATGAAACTGTGGCGTGAGCGCCTTGACCGAACCTCAAACTGGGTAGTGACGCTCATCGCCGCTATCCTCACCTATGCGTTCTCTGCTGCAAACCGTCCCCACTATCTCATCCTCGTCGGTGTTGTGATGGTAACGGTTTTCCTCGTCATCGAAGCCCGTCGGTACCGGGGATACGATATGTGGCGGTCGCGGGTCCGGATGCTCCAGCGAAATGTATTTGCGTACTCGCTTGACCCCTCTCAGGGTATTGAAGACCCAGACTGGCGCCCACGCCTCTCTCGAGACTATCGTAAACCTCACGTGAAAGTCTCCTATGAAGAGGCGATAGCACACCGCCTTCGAAGAGTGTATCTTCCGCTGTTCACAGTACTACTTGGGGCATGGTTAGTCCGTATTCTCCTCACTCATGGGGCCGGGACGTGGCCGACGACTGCCGCGATCGGTGCACTACCAGGAACGCTTATCACCGCTCTCGTTGCAATATTCTACCTGTCACTTGTCGGAATCACATTTCGTCCACGTGTCTGGCAGGCGACCGGTGAACTCCGGAGGAGTGAAATCGGTGCGTGGGACGATATCGAATGAGGGAAACATCATATAGCGAGACAGAGATGCACGTAGGTCCACAGCAAGTTCCACGACGAAGAAATTCCGAGACACAGCTGTAAAATAATCGCTGGGAACTGCCAGGTATCGCTTAGTGTGATGTTTGAAGCGGACTTCATCCTGATCTTCGCCATCGCGGTAGGATCGATATCACAGACATATGTTGAGGACAAACGGCGAACCCCGCCTCACAGATATCGATTTCTAGAGTGATCCCAAAAGTACATCAGAGACGGCGGAACCCGTTTCATGACGATTGTGCGCAATCGTGCAGAATATGCACAACATCTTTATCCGCTCCCCAATTATGGATACCTAAGCAATGCCCGACTCAATGGCAGATTACCTACGCGCAGACATGGAATGCGAGGGGCTCCTCAAATGCTTCCACGGTCTCACCGATCTGGACCGAGACTGTTTCGAAGTCGTCGTTAGCGACGAAGCGCCGATGACTATCGATGAAATCGCCGACGATGTCGACCGCGAACGATCGACCGTATATCGATCGATCCAGCGGCTTCGGCAGGCAGGATTCGTCCAGAAAGAACAGGTCAACTACGAGCAAGGTGGCTACTACCACGTTTTCTCGCCGACTGATCCCGATGTCGTCGCAGACGATATGCAGCGAATGCTCAACGACTGGTATGCGAAAATGGGTCAACTCATTGGCGAGTTCCGAACAAAATACGACACCCACGACCAACCAGCGGCGGCTGCTGAGGGGTAATCTTTCCCGTTCAAGGACGAATACGGCACTCATTTACTGTTTCACGGGGCTATCGGTACCAAACGGACCAAAGCACTATTACGCAACACGCACAATACTCTCGTGTATGTCTGGTGTCGGCTAGGTCGGTGCTGAATGCACGGAATGGATGTTCGTTGCAGCCGGTTTCTTGACGTAGCAAATGAGCCGCGGGCAGAATCGGGTCGCTATTTCAGGATCAGTGTCTCAAAACGTGAAACAAACGAGCGTCCAATAGAGCTGTCGCTCACGACCGGGCAGTCACAGGGGACGGCCAAGCCTCAGTCGGGCGGATCGATCCCGTACCACTGCTTCGCTACGGTCAGGAACTGGTTTGCGTCCACTCGCGGTGCGTACGTGTGGTTCTCGCCGTCGATGGCAATCTTCACGAGGAGGTCCACCAGCCGCCAAACATTGTAGAGCACGCACGCGAACGCGAAGTTGAAGAACCGATAGTCGTGTTCAGTCGAGGTGGTTCGCACCATGAAGTGTTTCTGCTTCTTGAAGCCGTTCTCAATGCCCCAACGGTGGCGATACCACCGGATTAACCGCTCGATCATGTGAACGAACGCCTTGCCGTCCATTTGCTGATCGTCGGTGTTATCAGCGGTTACATAGGGGTGATTTGTCTCGAACACCACGGTTTCGCCGGTGTCTACGTCTCCCTCCTGCGCTTTCTGCTTACGCTCTTCGACGTCCTCTTCGCGCTGGATATCCGCGAGCAACCGCGAGAACGACATCCCCTCGCTCGGTTCGCCGTCCACGTCCTCGAACTCCCACTCGCCGCACAGCTCCGTCCATACTGCTGAGAGATCGTCGTCTTCATCCTCGTCGTCGTCCGAATTCGATCGCTTTGGGAGATAGACCTGCTTGCGGGTGGGCGTCCCATCGTCGGCTTTCTCCTCGGTGATATGGAACCGTTCGCCGTTGCGGTACATCCACGCGATGGTGTCTGCTTCGTCGCTGGTGGCGAAGATGCGTGTCGGGTTCAAATAGTGGACACCGTGCTCTTCGCAGGTATTCTTCACTGGATCGCTGTCGAACTCGCGGTCCATCATCACGAGGTCGATGTCGACCATCTCGGTCGCCTGCGACAGGAACTTCTCGACGATTTCGTCCTTCGACTGACCGCGCACGCGCGGGAGCATCGAGGACGAGCGGGACGTCCATCCCGACGATCTTGAGCACTGCCCACTGATAATAGTCGTTACCGTCCTTGTGCCCGAGGATATTGCCTTCGTGATCCTCCACGTCGCCAGTAAACGGGAATCCCTTGGTTTCGTCGATGGCCGCCATGACTGACCCATCGAGTTCGCCGTTCTGACGGGCGCGGGCGATCAGCATTCGCGTGGTATTGCGGAGCATCTCCCGAATCTCCGCGACAGAGAGCTTGCCGATCTGGTAGCGGTGGGTCGATCCCGTCGGGATGCGCTCGCGCGTCGTATCGAGCGAGAACGACGCCGGACCGCTCCGAGCGTACATGTCCTCGCGCATCCCCATGTAGGCGTGTTGCTCCCAGAAAGCGTTCTCGTGAATCTGCCAGTTCTGGCCACGGTCGAGCGCGAAGGCATCGGTCACGAACGGTTTGGCCTGTTGCCACACCTCGTCGGTCTTCTCGGCGACAAGTTGGTGTTTCGGACGCCCGTCGGCTTTCGATTTGCCCGCATTATTCGTTCCAATCCGGTCAGGAAGCGAGACTTCGCAGGTGCGTGCAGCCCTCACAATCGCGTTAGCACACTCCTGTACCACGTCGCGCAGTTCCGCGCTGAAGCGTTCGTTCCATGCCCGCCAGAACGTCGATTGATTCGGGAGCGTCTCGAATCCCAGGCTTTGACGGAGCGAGGGATGCGCTCGGAGATGGTCGTGGAGGGCGGTTTCGTCACAGCCGTTGATCTCCTTGAGCAGGCATGCTCGCACCAGTAGCGCCATCGGATACGGTCCCGAGTACGGCGCGAGCGAATCATGCGCGGCGAGCGTGAGATGGTCGATCGGGAGGTCACAGATCAGCGTCTCGACGTCGGCATAATCCATAGCATGCTCGCACTGTGACTGCGCGATGGTCGTGACACCCGCGACGAATCCATCGAGATCGCCGTCTATCAACACTTAACGACTGTATCGCCCACCACAACCTTCATATAGATTGTGAAAATACGATTTGATGCGATGTCACAGAGCACCCTCGGTCGAATCTGGAATCGTCTCACAGCACGCTACGAACAGGACACAGAATCCGACTGCTGCGGGACTACTGTTGGAGAAATCACACAGGACTCGCCCGAAACCGAATCGGAGAACTGCTGCGAATAGATACGAAACGCAAAGGTACGATATGTCTCAGACAGACTCACCACCCGACGAAGCCTACAGCGCGCTCGACCGATTGTACGACGACCCGGAGGCACGGATCGCCGCCCTGCGGGACTCTCGCCCTCCCGAACGAGATGTTGCCGGTCAAGAAGCCGTCTTCAAGGCGCTCGCCAACGAAGACCGCCTCCGCGTTCTCGAAACGCTCCGCGAGTCCGAGTGCTGTGGCTGTGAATTGCAGATCGTGCTCGATGCACCGCAATCGACGGTCGCCACGCACCTCCGGAAGCTGAAGAACGCAGGGTTGGTTAAATCGCGGAAGAAGGGCAAATGGAGCTACTACCGCATCGCCGATACCGCGGCGCTCGAACTACTCGATCTCGCCCACGCCATTCAAGAGGACGCCTAAGATGCTTCCAGCGGGACTCGAAAGCGGCCTCATCGACTCGTGGAACTACTTCGTTCATCTCGTGGTCCTCCTCGTCCCGCTGTTCATCGGGGCGTCGTTCCTCGTGGGCCTCGCACAAGAGTATCTCCCACCGGAGAAAGTCGAGCGAAAGCTTCGCGGGCACGATGAGGGTGCGGGGAACGTCGCTGCCGCCGGACTGGGCGCGGTGACGCCGTTCTGTTCGTGTTCGACTGTGCCTGTACTGGCTGGATTATTGCAGGCAGGCGCGCCGCTCGGGCTCGCGTTTTCGTTTCTGCTGGCCTCGCCGCTCGTCAACGAGATCGCCGTGTTGTTGCTCGTCGGCCTGTTCGGCATCGAGGTGACGGTCTGGTACATCGTCATGACGTTCGTCGCGGCAGTCGTCGGTGGACTCGTGATCGGGCGGCTGGGATTGGTCGAACAGGTCAAAGAAGTCAGTATTACTGACGATACCGATCAAACCGTCGCAGCGGATGGCGGAACGGTCGACTGCTGTGCTGGGGGAACGACGCAGACCGAACAGACCCACAGACAGCACGTCGAGAGTGCCGCGCGTGATGCATGGTCGTTCTTCGTCGATACGCTTCCGTATCTGGTTTTCGGGATGGTGATCGGGGCATTGATCCACGGCGTCGTCCCAGTCGACGTGCTCCAGACCGTCCTCGGGTCTGAGAACCCCCTAGCCGTGCCGCTGGCTGCGCTCGCCGGTGCGCCGGTCTACGTCAGCCTCAGTGGAATGTTGCCCATCGCCGCCTCCCTCAGCGAACAGGGGATCGCTATCGGAACCGTTCTCGCGTTCGTCGTTGGCGGAGCTGGTGTCAGCATCCCGAACGTGATTCTCCTAAACAAACTCTTCAAGCGCCGGCTGTTGGTCGTTTACGCTACCACCGTCGTTGCAATCGGTGTCGTCGTTGGTGTCGTATTCAATGTTTTCATCGTCTAAGTTACCCTGTTGGTCAGTCAGACATCCATCTTCACTTCCGACAATATCGTGAAAACACCGATTCGCCGCCCTGACGGTCCAGGTCACGAGCGCCCGGGATCGGCTTCGTATCCGTAACAGTCTGTTCGGTGCTATTCGAGGGCGGCGACCGCGTCGACGGTGACTGCGGCACCACCGAGTAGTTCGCAGGCTCCGACGGTCGTGCGCGCTGGATACGGTTCCTCGAAGTATCGCCCGTAGGTTTCGTTGACCGACTCGTAGGCGTCCATATCGGCAAGATAGAGCGTCAGCTGAAGCACGTCGTCCATCCCCTGTCCGTGCTGGTTCAGTTGGGTTTCGAGGTTCTGTAAGGCGAGTTCGAGCTGCTGAGCGGGAGATTCGTTGCTTTCGACCCGCCCTTCGTGTTCGGGCAGCTGCCCCTCGATGAAACAGAGGTCCGAGTCGCCGGTCTTCTTTCCGTAGCCGCCGATGAACTCCGTTCCATCGCGCTGCTTTCGACTTGTCTCGCTCGCTCGGTCTGAAATCGATCTACTGACTTGCTCTGATTGCACACATCGGTTTAGTTTTCGTTCAAGTAAAATCCTTTCGTTCGCATTCAGATAATCAGCATAGAGCCGTAATCAGCGCACAGAGGTGATCGATCGCATTGCTTATCGAAACGATTAATTGATTCCGTATTCAATTCAGATTTCATGGCGCAAGCGACCGAACGACTCCAGCGATACCTCGAAGACGAACTCGGGGAGTGTCGGAACGAGGATGTCGAGCGGCGACTCGACGAACTCGGCACGCTCGAAGCGGCGCTCGGCCCAGCACAGGTGGACGCCGAACTCGACGTCCTTTCCGCACTTGCCAACGAGACACGCTACACGCTTGTTCGCGTGCTCGTGGCCGCTGGCGAGGAGCTCTGTGTCTGTGAGCTGCAAGCGGTCGTTGACGTGAGCGAAAGCGGGCTCAGTCACGCGCTCTCGGCGCTCGTCGATACGGGACTCGTTACCGGGCGCAAGGACGGACGCTGGAAGAAGTACCAAGCTACCAACCGTGCCATCACCCTCGTGACCGTCCTCGAAGGGAACGTGAGCGATGAGTAGCATCGACGCCCACGAGCATGGTCCGAACTGCGAGTGTGAGAGCTGTGGCGACCCACGCTCGATGGACTTCCTCGATAAGTATCTTACCGTCTGGATTTTCGGCGCGATGGCCGTCGGCGTAGGATTGGGCTATCTCGCTCCGTCGGTGACCGAACCGATTCAAGACCTCTATCTCGTGGAGATCGGACTCGTGCTGATGATGTACCCGCCCCTGGCGAAGGCCGACTACTCCCAGCTCCGGACAGTGTTCAGCAACTGGCGCGTGCTCGGACTGAGTCTCATCCAAAACTGGCTCATCGGGCCAACACTGATGTTCGGGCTCGCGGTGATATTCTTCAGCGGACTCGTCCCAGGCCTGCCAGCCCGTCCGGAGTTTTTCCTCGGGCTCGTGTTCATCGGGATGGCCCGGTGTATTGCGATGGTGCTCGTCTGGAACGAACTCGCCGAAGGATCGCCCGAATACGTCACCGGGCTAGTCGCGTTCAACAGCCTCTTCCAAATCGTCACCTACGGCGTCTACGTCTGGTTTTTCGGGTTGTTCCTCCCGCCGTTGCTAGGGATGGACTCGCTCGTTGCCGGTATCACCACCTTCGATATCACGCCGATGCAGGTGTTCGAGGCCATCGTGGTCTTCCTCGGGATTCCGTTCGTCGGCGGCTTTCTGACTCGCTATGTCGGCACGCGCGTCAAGAGTGAGGAGTGGTACGACGAGAAGTTCGTCCCGAAAATCGACCCGCTGACGCTGGTCGCGTTGCTGTTCACGGTCATCGTGATGTTCGCCACGCAGGGCGAGAACATCGTCTCGGCACCCGCCGACGTCCTGTTGATCGCCGTGCCGCTGACGATCTACTTCGTGGTAATGTTCTTCGTGAGTTTCGGCATGGGCAAGGGAATCGGTGCGGACTACTCGACGACGACCGCAATTGGGTTCACAGCGGCCTCGAACAACTTCGAGCTGGCCATCGCGGTCGCGGTCGCCGTGTTCGGTGTCGGCTCCGGCGTCGCCTTCACGACCGTCGTCGGCCCGCTCATCGAGGTGCCCGTCTTGCTCGCGTTAGTCAACGTTGCACTCTATTTCCAGCGCAAGCTCGACTGGAGTGGAGCCAGGACTGGCAATCTCAACGCATCTCGGTCCGAGGCGACGCCTGACGATTAATCCCACTACACCAATGACCACCACTACTGATGCGGCCGACCCGATTCGACTCGCGTTCATGTGCGTCCAGAACGCTGGACGCTCGCAGATGGCGACCGCATTCGCCGAGCGCGAACGCGAGCGCCGAAACCTCGACGACTCCATGGAAATTCTCACTGGTGGGACTCACCCAGCGAACCACGTTCACGAGGGCATCATCGAAGTCATGCGCGAAGAAGGGTTTGATCTCTCGGAGCGGACGCCTCGCAAAATCACGAATGAGGAACTCCATTCATGTAGGTACGTGGCGACGATGGGCTGTTCGACGCTCGACGTTGACAAAGCGGATGCTACGGTCGACGTCCGCGACTGGGATCTCCCCGATCCGCATGGTGAGGACATCGACACGGTACGTTCGATTCGAGACGACATTCACCAGCGTGTAGTGAATCTGTTCGATGAACTCAGCGACGACTCGCAACTGAGCGCCACCGCGAACTGAGATGGCCAACGACCCCTGGTGGGAGCACTTTCACCATCTCGGCTTGGACCCTGCTGCTGTCCACTGGGCAGTTGCTTTCATTGTCGGGTAGTTCGTGGCATGGACCTGGTTCGTCCTCTACAGCGGGAACGAGCTCGTTCCAACGCTCATGCAAGGAACAGCGTTCGCGGTCGCTCTCGGAGTAATTGCCTATCTCACCAGAGGTCGGCTAGCTAAATTCGTTATGCACAGTTCCCTGCGAAATTTGTACTCCCGGTATGGGTTTTCGAGCCAAGCCGTGCATCAACAATCTATCTAACTATCCTCCAGAATAAAATATCAGGTTCACATATACTCTATAATTGTCCCAAACCATATTCTGATGGATCGAGCTTTTCAACAGATGGAACATAGCGTAGGAGGGGATGAGAGAGCCAATACAGCGTCACAAACAGGAAACCAACTCCTGTCACGCCCACTACGACGGTGCTCCCTATCGCATCGCCTGCGACCCCACCAAGCAACGAACCGACTGGCATCGCTGCTGCTGAAGCGCTGACGTTGACCGAAGTCACACGTCCCAGTAGCCTCTCAGGAACATACGTCTGGGTCATCGCCATGAACACGACGTTCGTAACACCAACAGGAACCCACGCGAAGCAGAATAAAACGGCGGTCACAGGAAGCCATTGAACGTAGACCGCAGTAAGCCACGCAAAGCCACCGAGACTGAATCCAATGATGTTCAATCGACTCAGTGAAACCTGTTTCAACGGTGAGGCCATGAGCGCACCGATCAAGAGCCCCGCAGTCATTGCCGCGAGTAGTATTCCATACGTCTCGGAACCGCCACGTGATGCCGCGAACGCGGGAAGAACGGCCATCATCGCTCCAATCATGAAATTGACAATCACCGACGCACCAAGCGTTAAAATGAGGATGGTTCCTCGAATGTATTCGATACCTTCGCGGAGTTTCTCCACATAATCTGAAAATGTCGACGTGACTCGGTCTGTATTCTCTTGATTTGTCTCACTCTCTGCATCAGGAATCCGAGTTACAGCGAAGATTAGCGCTGTCAGAATAAACGTCACTGAATCGATTAAATATAGCGAAACCGCACCGAAGAGTGCGACAAGCACTCCACCGAGTGACGAGAAGGCCGTATCGACGCCTTGATACGCAAACGAAAACGCCGAGTTTGCGTCGACGATCTCTTCCTCTTGAACGATTCGTGGTAGCGCAGCGTTTTGGGCCGGGTAGACGAACTGGCTCACCATCGCAGCAAGCGGCATAACCACAAGCACGACCGTCACGGAAAGCCAGCCTGTCATCGCTGCCACTGGAATGATGAGCACAAGCGCGGCTTGAAGCACCTGCGTCCCCACCAATAGTCGACGGAGATCCCAGCGATCGGCGAACGGTCCCGTGAGAAACTGTAAAGTCGTAGGAACGAGTGTCAAAAAGCCCGCCAGCCCGGTATAAAATGCTGAGCCGCCGAGATCATAGACTAGCCACATTGCCGCGACATAATAGAGACTATCACCAGCGTTCGTCACCAACCGTCCCACAAAGAGTCGCCTGAATGCTGTGTTCCGAATGAGCGATTTCATCAATCTAAATATCCGGCCGTAGCAGATAACTATTAGCAGAACGTCATTTCTGTGAACTGACCGACCGAAGCCTGCTTCTGTTCTACCCGCTATATGACTGAGGCAGACAGATCATCCTCTACTTCAAGCCTGAGATAGTCATCGTCAAGCTTCAAGGCTAACTGGACGCGCCATGGATCTGATGAAAGTACCGTGGCGTTCTCTTCACGGAGCCACGGCAATTCCCAAAACGGTGTTGTATTGAGATTGATACCGTGGTCATAATGAAAGGCAACAACCTCCGGTTGAGAGAGAAGATACACGCCTATTGAGGTAATGGAGCGGTTATCACATCGTTCACAGACATGCTCAATGCCGACTTCTTGATCTTCAAGAAGATATTCGGAGTTCGGGATTATTGAGCCATGCATACGGCCGGTACAGTTGAGACAGAAGCACTTCCTCACCGCCGAAAGATGTGCCCGGATTTGTCCGTCGAACGCATGAGGTAGTTCCTCGTGGGTCCGGTTTTCGAATGCTCCCGGTGGGAAACCAAACGTCGAGATCTGGTCGTCGCAAGCCTGGCAGACGATAGTAACACGTTCATGCTCATATTCAGCCACTAGTGAAGACCCACAGACACTGCACATCGCGTCAAGTTCAAACGATCTCGGAGTTCCACGCTGATTGAACGTTCCCGAGAAGATAGCTCCGATAACCCGCATTCCGGCATAGGTGAGTTCGTATTCATCCGCATCAGTCTGACGAATGAAATTGTTGACGAGCTTTCCGAGATGATAATTGAATTGGCCACTATCAGCTACGCTGGCACGTTTTCGCAGTGTAGAGAAAGAAAGTGAGTCGTCAGGCGTCATCCCTAATGCCCGGATGATAGCGATTCTTGTTTCATCACCGAGGAGAGCAAATGCGTCCTCCGGCGACATCTCGTTGAGCTCGTTTTGCTTGGTCGATGAATCGGCCATATTAGGAAGCGCTCCGGCAAGAAAGTTAACCCTGTTCTAGATGCTCGATGAGTGGGCTCAGACATGTTCCCTGCGCTGTATTAGCCATCAGACCTTTTAAGAGCTAGAACACATGTTACGATGCTACATTCGGATTTTCCTGGTTGACAATGTCTCAACCCTACTGGACGCCGGTCACAGCGTCGTAGCAGAGATGACCCGCTCGCACATCCAAGAAGGCATCGACGCCGCCAAGCGTGTCGGTCGACCACCGTTCGGCTACACGGTCGAAGACGGCTCCCTACAGCAAGTGCCCGCCGAGTACGTCCGTGTCCAGAGCCTCATCCGCGAGGTTCGCAAGAGCCGCGAAGAGAAGGCCACCGCCGCGTTCTTCAAGATACCCGGCTCGAAGATTCGGAGTACCATCACACGATCCGAGGCGAACTACAACATCCCCTTCGACAACGATCAGTGGCAACTCGAACGCGCGAAAGTCGATGTCGGCGAGAAGAATTTCCCGCCGCTCGATGTCCGAGGCGTACATCCAGTCGAATCCAAGAGAAATCCTGAATAACACTTCTCTGGGAGAAGCGTTCGCAGCGAGTTCGGACTATGGACAAAATCCGGCGAGGGCTCTGGGAAATCGAACCCATTATGTTCGGGTGATGAGCCGTTCGTGGTACCGGCAGAACCCAACCCATGACACAGCACTCACCGCACCACAGTTGGACGCACGCAACGGGCGAGACATCGCCCAGCGTCCGTCTGTCGGGTAGCTTGTGATGGCGGTGATTCAGATGTCATGGCTAATCATTCAGCGTCGGAGACCGACTCATCCGATCCGGACGCACGTATCGACACGCAGCCACCAGCCGCAGACCGATCGAACGGGACCACGGAGACCTTCTCACCGGATCTCGCCGACATCGCTAATGCCGGACGGTTACAGTTTTTCGACGACAAAGCCGACGGTGTAGGCGACGATCTCGGTGGATTCGTCGCAGATGTCACCACCGTCGTACAGACGCGCTGCGAGCATTGTGAGGACTACGCCGACATCGAGGCGCTGGTCTGTGATCTGCCGATTGACCACCTCACGTTCGCCGCGCATGATTCGCTCGCACCGTACTCGGGACCGTATCCGATGGCGCTACTGGTTCGAGCGTGTCTGCTCAAGGAGATCAACAGGTGGGACGAAACCGCGCTCCACGACCACCTCCGAGCGCATCCCTCACTCCGTCGTCAGCTCGGCTTCGAGACGCTCCCGAATCAATCGACGTTCTGGCGGGCATGGAACGAACGCTTCAGCGCGGAACTCCGCGATGCCGTACAAGAGTGTGCTGACGCGATTGTGAGGGCCGCGCGTGCCTGCGAGGTTCCGCTTCCCGACCGGATCGACACCAGCGAAGCGGATGAGTCGGACGCCAATGACCCTCCAGAACACCAGCTCGTTGCCGAGAAAACCGACGAGGTCTGGCAGCAGGCCAAACCGTTCGTGACCGACGCCTTCGCGCTTGATCGCGGCCCGAACTGGCAGATCCACGAGAACGCCTTCTGGGAACAGCATGCCTACATGGGGATGCGCGAGGACATGTACGCTCGGAGCGGCCCCGCCTCGTTCTCGCTCGATACCACGCGCGAGCATATCCCAACTGGATCGACCCACCGCTATCAGATCGGCAAGCACTCGGTCGATGACATCCGTTTGATGCTCCGCAACACCACGCGGATGCTGATCGCCCGTGCGCGCCAGCACGGCGAACTCACCGGGAAGCTCTGGGCGGCCATCGACGTCACCAAGGGGTTCCCGTTTACCGGCGACCCAGAGGGTCACGAGGACGACATCCTCGGACACAGGGATCAAAACGAGTACTACCAATGGGCGGTGATCAAAATCGTCGGGAGAGACGTTCCGTTGGTGCTTGACGCTATCCCGCGCGTGCGCGGCCAATCGAAAGACGAGATCGTCGGGAAGCTCCTGTCGCAAGCGACCGAGATGGTGAATCTCGATCTCGTGATGATGGACCGCGAGTTCGACAGCGAGTCGGTGAAAGGCACCTGCGAGGAATACGGCATCCACTACCTCAACCCGACGCGTATCTACACCAATAGCGACGAATCCGATACCATCGCATGGATGTACCGCAACGGCGAACGGTTTCACGTCACCGAAGAGAAAGCCAACGATGGGACGTCTACGCGCAAGCAGGTCTACCTCCCGAAGCAGTCGCGCTCGAACGATGCGGACGAAGACAACGGTCTCTCGGAGGTATGGCAAGAGATGTGCGGCGAGTGGGAGTTCGACGACATAGAGGGTGAACCGAGCGAAGGAATGTCGTTCTCGCGGCTGATCGCGGACATCCAACGCGAAGAGGAAGTCGAAGAGCGCAAACAGAAAGCAGAGAACGGCGACGTTGACACTGCCGGTACCGTCGTCTTCGAGACGAACCACCCCTACGTGACCGCCGGTGACGCCGACGGTCAGCAGATGGACGCGAGAGCGTTCGTCCACATGATCGAGCGGCTAATTCGCTGGTATCGCCATCGCTGGGGCATCGAGAACGGGTTCAAGAAACAGAAACACTTCATGGTGCGAACCACCTCGACCGAGCGCGACTATCGGTTCTTCAATTTCGCGTTCGCATGCGTGCTCTACAACGTCTGGCGGCTGGTTGATCTGCTGGTGAAACTCGCCATCGACGGCGAGAACCGCACGTACGCACCGCGAGTGGACGCGAACCAGTTCCTGACCGTCGCCAAGCAGTGTTACGGCCTAGATCCGCCTGACTGAGGCTCGGTCAACCCCCTGTGAGCCCGTTCGTGAGCGACAGCTCTATCGGGCAGTTATTTGTTTCGCGCTTTGATGCGATGATTCTGAAATTGCGATCCGACCCCATCCACAGCTTGTTTGGCACATCAGGAAAACGGCTGCAACGAACGCCCAGTCTGTGCATTCAGCGGCCATCTAGCCGACTTCAGATCTCACGAAAGCCCGTTCTCTCTGCTGAAATCTAAGAGACGAATTTTCATCTGTGGAGAGTGACGAGGCTACCCTCGTTAGTTTAAATTTTATGGGTTTTATGCATGACGAATCAAGCTAGCCGAACTCAGCTCTTGGGAAGTCCACGCCTCCGATCGGACTTCGACGCTCATGCCGTACTCTTCGGCGGTACACGCGAGCCGGGCGATGAACGTTTGGAACGCCAGGAGTTGTGCGTCTTCGCGTTCACCTCGACCGACACGACGCTTCGAGAACGTCCGTGAGAGCGCCAACGTACACCGTTGAAACACCGTCGTCGTACAGGCGTTCCATCAGGTTGCGGACGAGCGCGTCCATCGCGTGATCGCGCCGCGTCCGACGCTGGTACAGCCGTCGTATCCAGTGACTGCTGTACCGGTCATCTTCGAGCAATGATTGTAGCTGCGCTATTAGGATCCCTCAGCATCTAAGCGGTAGCCGACAACGAAGCAACGAATATATTGCGGTCTGTGGTTTATCATCAATAACTGCAGGCTGGAACTCACAATTTTCTCTGCAACGAATAATCCATCCCACACGCGGATGTCAATATTCAAGAGTATAACACATGGCGCCATATCGACTGGCTTTTATACTCAATTTGCTACTTCTCCATTTCACTATCGAGGTCGTCAAGAACGCTTGTCGAGAGGTACCAACGACAGAATAACGTTTGCGAACGCTCCCACAAATACATTCAGCAACAACTCACATCAGTTGTATTCCTAGAGTGTGTTCAGTAGTAATATTCAGTGATTGTGTTCACTACTGATGTTCATTGATGATGTTCACTACTGGTGTTCATTAACAACATTCATTGCTCACTGACTGAGACACAACTAATTGTTCAAATTAGAGAATGTGTCTGACGAACTTTTAAGATGAATAGCGGTCATGATCATCATATGCTAGCGTATTCAACGTACAGTGAGGCAGGCGGAGTTGGGAAAACTACGACCGCAGCGAATCTAGCTGTCGCACATGCCCGCGCCGGACTAGATCCACTCGTTGTCCCACTTGATCCCCAGGATGGGAATCTATCACGATTGTTCGATATCGATGAACAACGAACAGAGCCAGTCGATAATCTCGTCCGACATATGATTCGCCGTCCGAAAGGCGACTTCGGGGATCTCGTTCGGACAGTCGAGGGAGTGGACATCATCCCGGAACACAACATGCTCTCAGATCTCACCGAATATCTTCAGCGTGAGAAAGATCAAGCCGAAGCAATGGGTGAGGCGTTCGGTATGCATGCTCAGCTACTTCGTGTACTCCGAGACGCAGGAGTACCTGACAAGTACGACGTTCTCATCTGTGATCCGCCCGCCAGCGAGGGACCACACCTCTACAATGCCATCCATGCAACGCGATCGTTGGTTATCCCTGTCGAGCCCAGTGCGAAAGGGCGGGCAGCTGTTCGGGGTCTAGAGTCGCTCGTAACTGGTCTCCAAGAGCAACTCAACGTGGCTGTTGGTGTCCTCGCTGCGATCCCTATCGGAGTAAAAAACACGCGCGATCAGCGAACCATTCTTGATGAAATCGAATATTCGATCCCGGAAATCATCGGCGAGCGTACCTCGCTGATGGAAGGGTGCTGGATGCAGCAGTGTTCGGCCTTCAGGTACGTTCGTGAGTTTCGTGACCGTCGTCGCGACTACGAACTCGACACGCTTGCCCAGTTCGACCGAATTGCACGCCATTTAGAACAGGAAGCCGGAATCGAAGCACCAAATTCCCCTGAGCCAGGTGACCTCGATCACGAGGGGATGATCGTTTGACATCCTCCACCGGCCTGAAGGCCAGGGAATCCCACACAGTGGGAATCCAGTCTCTCGGAGAGGTTTCAGCCCCACTCCGCGAGCGTCATCTGCGCGGATTTCGCGCTCCGCTCGCGGCGGGCTGTGGTGCTGTCAAGGGCACTCCCGTCCTGTGGCGAGTCATCGCCCGCCGATTTCAACGGCAGGCTCTCTCCCCACGGGTCAACGCGACTGGCGATGTTGCTGGCCGCGTTCAAATCCGCTTGGTACTCCGATACCCAACAATCGGCGTTCGTACACCGAAACTCCGCCTGCGACGATCGGCGACCAATGTGGCCGCAGGCGTGGCACGTCTGGCTCGTGTACGCCGGGGCGACGAACTCGACGGCGATACCGACCTCGCGGGCTTTGTCCGTGATACGTCCCTGAAGCCGGGCGAACGCCCATGCGTGCAACCGCCGGTTCATGTACGCGCCGTAATCCAGTCGTTCACGGATGAACGACAAGTCTTCCATCACGATAACCGGCGAGTCGAACCCCTGTGCGTACTCGACGGCTTCGCGGGACGTTTTCTCAACGATGTCGGTGAGCGCGTTCTGGTAGTGGTCGAATCGTTCGTCGGTACGCCACTCGGCGGCGTCACGCTCTTGGAGTCGCTTGAGCGTGGTGTGCATCTCTTTGCGGAGGTGTCGCGCTCGCCCGCCGTCAACGAACATCGGACGAACAGGAGTACCGTCGTCTCGGCAGGCACAGCCCGCCAAGAGCTTGGATTCTCCGATGTCGAAGCCGACGTGGGTGGGATCGCCCGATTCGTCGGGTTTGGGGACTTCGTGTTCGACCGTGACGTGCAAGACCCACGAACTCCGCCGTTCTTGAACGCGGAACTCGCCGACCGACGCATCGCCATCAAGCAAACCGAACCACAGCCCGCGCTGCTCGGGATTGATGTGGAGCGGTATCCAGAATCCGTTGCCACGGCCGGCCTGCGGGACGTACCAGCAGAACCCGGCTTCGCGTTCAGCGGAGTGGTCGAGACGAAACCCCCGATTCGTGAACCGAACGGGGTGGTCGTCGGCGAGTTCGGACGCGCCGTAACTATTCCGAAGCGTCGGGACGTAGCTCTTGAGCGCATCCTTCGCATACGAGGTGAGGCGATACGGCGTCACCACATCGTTGACCGCCGCCTGCGTGGTTGCTCCCGAATCAAACGATTCGCGGAGCGCACGCCGGTAGTTCGCCACCGTTCGCTGAAGCGCACGCTCTTTACCCGCAGTGGGCGAGACGAGCGTGGCTTCGAGCGTCTTAGTGGCTGTGGCGGTCATTCTCCGACAGTACCGAGTACGAACACAACAAGGTTAAAACCTACGAAAAATATGGTTATGTATGAGCAAAACGGTTCAATTCGACCTCACGGACGAACAGCACGAACGACTCGCGGCGCTGAAGGACGAACGCGGCTACACGTGGAAAGGGTTGATGCTCGAAGGGGTGAAGCGGTTGGATTCCGGCGAGCAGTAACGCCGCCGCGCGGCGGTTGCAGAAGACTACACGCTCCTCCACGCTCTGAAAGGCGTGGTATCCGCGCTTGGAGGTTTAGCTTATGACGGGTATGAAAGAAGGTGCTGGTGAGGATCCGTTCAGCGACGACACGTCTACGAGCGTAGAGTCAGCAGAACGAACGGGTACCGATGACACTCAACCAATTTCCAGTACCAGTCAAGAAGCAACCGAGAGACAACAGCCCAGTCAACAACGGATGCAGATTCCGTACAAATTCCGCCGTGATGGAGTCCAAGATGGTCGTAATCGGGTGCCACTGTTTCTTCAAGAGGACACCAAAAGCGCCGAGCGTGACGCCTTACGAGAACTCGAAGAGCGATTCGATAGTACTGTCTCTCTGACTGATCTGCGAGAGGCACTCATGAAAGTTGGTCTTCAACATCTCGATGAGGTTCAGACCGACCTGGAAGAGTGGGGGTACGGAATGTCGTTCGATGAGTGATATTCGCACCCATCAAAACAGGGTGAGTATCTACGGGGAGCAGCGAGCTTGGCGAAGCGATCACTGTGGGTGATACCGTCTACGAGGCCGGCGACAAGCATCCGGTTGACACAGAAAGCTAGAGCTGCGAAACAGCTATGACAGCTATCCACGACATCTATGTCCTCTGACCATCCTCGAACCCGACGTGGGAAGGCGCGGCGAGCAACAGACCGCGAGAGAATGCACGGCATAAGGCGACCAGTACCGAAGCTCACTCCGAAAGCAAGAGCGACAGCGGCCTACTGAAACCACTACTCGTACTCATCGTTGGGATCGTCGTGGGCTGGGGAGCGTATCTGGTCTCCGCGTTGGCCGTTCTGAGCTATCCGACCGATGTAGAAGCGGTGTCGGTGACTGGCCTTTCGACGACAACGACGTTCTGGATCGCGGTCGTTCTCCTCGCTATCATCGTCTTCGCGATGCTCGCCCGACCGGGAACGGTCTTCGTGGGCTGGCTGCTGATGGCCGGTGTCGTCGCTGTGGTGGCTTCTTCTGGTAGTGGCTGGACGGACGGGACACTGCTCATCGAGGGCCTGACGCTCGCGTTCGTCGGGATTGCGGCGTTCGTGAAGATGATCCTGATGCTGCCCGACTGATATCTTTTCGCTCAGGCTCTGAACAACTAGAGATGAGAGCGCCGAGAGAGTACGTGGTATTCTTCTGGCATTCTCTCTCGTACGGGATTTACTCCGAACAACGGGCGATCCGAAGCGCCGGCCGGGTGCTTTCGTCGCTGACTGCTTCCGTGGCGTTTCCTCCCGTGTAGGATCCATCTCTTCACCGCTCGCTTGTGAGTACGTCTGTGCCTTTCTGAGAGCAATGACGATCCGACTGGTGTTCTCTGGGTTCTTATGGTGCGTACTCTCTCGTAATCACTGTGTGATCGAGCGTAGTCTGGCGTAATCTCTGTCCCTTGCGGCGTACTCTGCCTTGCTTCGGCCTCGCATACGGACTGGTCCGGCACTCCGACGCTGATCTCACAGGCCGGAATACGACTGCTATCCTCGCCCGCCGGAGGCCATCGAGCGTGTCTTCGATGTCGATACCAGCGACATCCGCGAAGTTATCAACCAGTGGGAGGGCCGAGACGCCCGCTCACCTTTCCAACTTACCGATGATTTCGGCGATCCCCGCCATCGTATCGGAGCTACCGACGACCGCCTCATGAACCAAATTGACGCCCTCCAGCGCAAACAGTACGGCCACCTCCAACAGCACGCGCTCGCCGCCGAAAGTGTGCGCTCGCAGTCGCCGTCGGCGCGGTCGTCGTGTATCTACTCGTGGTCGTCGCAGTCGTGCTCACCACGCCCGAACTGCTAGCGAGCGTACTGATTGGTGGAATAGGTGGAGCGCTCGGTATCACCGTCGGAATAGGCGTAGTAGCCGACGCCCGAAGCGAATCATAGCCACGAAATCGTCTCTCTGGTGGCTTCATGCGTATCCTGCCTGCGCCGACGGCCCCCTGTGGGCCGAAAGGAGACGCGATCATAGAGGATAATTTCGGTAGTGTCGCCAATTACACAATTGGAAAGAAGTATTAACGTTTGATGAGATATCAATATATGACCAGCGCTTGCATCGTTAAGGCGCGAATTCCTGCTGATGAGTTTGCATTCTACAAAGCGCTAAGTTCGCTACCGGGCATCGAATTTGAAGTCGAGCGCATCGTCCTGAGCGGTGACAAGGCACCCATGCCACTCTTCTGGATACGAAACGGCGAGCAGGAAGCTATCGAAGCTGCCATCAGCGACGACCCAAGCGTCCAGAATCTCACACTTCTCTCCGCATTTGAAGACGAACTACTCTATCGTATGGAATGGATTTCGGAGGTGAAGCCCGTTCTTCAGATACTGACAAATTCAAAGGCAACAATTACTGATGCGTTCGGCAACGATGGTCAGTGGATCCTTCGGATACTATATCCCAACCGTGAGTTACTGAGTAAGACTATAGAATACGCCGAACAAGAGGGATTGACCATTGAAATAGATGCTATTCGGAAGATGAGAGGCAAAACAGTTGGCCGATTCGGGTTGACTGAAGAACAGTTCGAAGCACTCGAAGCTGCCCACGAAACGGGCTACTTCGACATTCCGCGCGACACCGATCAGAATGAGCTTGCTGACAAGCTCGATATCTCCCACCAAGCACTCTCCGAACGACTCCGCCGCGCAACAGACGCGCTCATCGAGGATACACTACTGGTTAGGAAAGCAGAGGAATCAGACGGGCAGAAATAATCCACCGCTCGATTCTCCAGCAGTTGAGACGATAGTTCATCTATCGGTTGTGGCTAAGGCCACCGTTCAAAGACACACCTACGCCACAACACGACCGTATCGCCTCACGCGAACGCCGTCGCGTGACCGACGCGCTCCGACGCTCGCTACCGCGAGGCCAGCCCCGCAGTGGCTGGCGACTGCACCCGAGGTCTTACGGCCCCGGGGGGCCGTCGGCGCAGGCGGGATAAGTATGATCGCGATAGACCTGCCAGCTTCTGATTGTGCTGATTTGGCAGCGAACCTCGATCTCGTTCGACTGTGCTGTGACAGGCGAGCCGTCGCTGATGCTGCCGACCCGCACCGCAACGGGGGCCGCTCACCGCGGACCGCAGGACCGCACTACAATCGGGGGTCCATCCGTGCTGGTACTGCACCAGCAGTCCTGGATGTCAGGCTTCCATCGCAGTGGCGTCGTCGCACTCAGCCCTAACTCTAGCCAGTCGGATGTCGGGTGTCGCACTCGAGGTTTTCGCGCTGCTCACAGCAGTATCGCACCTCTTGTATATCAGGCCAGCACTCGTGGTCTTCGTTGTGCTCGCCAGCCAGTCGCTTGCGGTGTCTCGCAGCCAGCGGTTCTCGTCGGTCGTCGTCGGAGCTTCGCTTTCCTAGAACCCTAGCCGGCCTCAGCAGTTCCCCGCAGTTGATGTTCGCTGTCTCGCCTAGTTGTATCGGCTCGCTGGACCCCCGGCCGGCATTCGCGGTCTTCGTCGTCACCATAGCCGCTGCTCGCCTACTGGACCCCCATTGGTCGTCGCCAGTAGCATCCATCCTGTCGGCTGCTGTACTCGGCTGTACTCCCAGTAAGCCATCGTCGGTCATCATCGTCATCGTGCTCAGTTGCTCGCCCACTGGACCCCTGGTCTGCTGTTGCACTGCCTCGCCACTGGACCCCCAGTCGGCACTCGCTGTCAGCGCCATTCTCCCCCGGTGATTTCGGTCAGTCGCCGCTCAGTCCACACTCGAGATTTCCTGGATCACACTCGGCTACTCGCCACCTGACATCCCCCTTGCTGGTTACCACGCAGTCGGACATCCACCATTCTACTGTTACATCATCTCAGATATACATCCGGCATGGCACGGCGCTTATCTCAGCGCTCACACCCGCTGGTTGCTCACCAGACATCCAGGGCTCGCTCAGTCAGCGCCACACCGCCATCCGGCCGGGCATGGCTACGGGGCTGTTGCCAGCACCGCCGCGGCGGCACCCGCTCACTCGGACCCACATCACTACAAAAGCTCTCACCACAGGGAGGGGGTCCCCCATGCGGGTGTGTCGGCGTTGCTGATTTGAGGTCAATTAACCTCTAATTATTGATGGTGTGGAGGGTGTTAGATGGCAACCTATTTGAGCTTGTGGAGGGTGTTAGAGGGTATGGGAGAGGCGGAGCAGACAGATACGGAGACGCTTGAAGCGCTAGTTGAAAAGACACGCGGGCCTCGTGAAACAATTCTCGCCGGTCTCCGCTTCTACGGTGGGGAGGCAGACACGCAACGACTACGCCGCTACGAAGATGTGCCTTCTCGAAGCTATCATTTCAAAAAGTTGGAAGAGCAAGGATTGACGGAAGAAGTGGGCAGCGAGGATGCTTCGCAAGGTGGGGATGCCGCCAAGGAATATCGGCTGACTGATCTCGGTCAGGAGGTGGTTGAAGCGTTGGATGAAACAAGTGGTACCTCGACCGTCACAGAAATCGAAGAACGTCTCGATCAGGCTGAGGAATCCATCGATCAGATAAATGACCTACTCATAGATATGGCCGTGCATACTGGGATTTTCGACGAAGATCAAGCAGCGGAGTATCGCAAGAAGAATGGAATCGAGTCAGCCTAAGTAATCTTCAAACTTCTCAGTCATCTCCTCACTGCTTTGTCCACTTTCGTTTTGATCTGTGGGTTTGGCCTCCTCTGATTCCTCTGACTCGTCCGTTTCAGTGCTGATATCCACCTGCTCGTCGCTGGTAGATTCACTCCTCTCAGCGCCGCCGTCAGATATCGTTGGTTCTCCTCCCGCTGTACTCGTTGGAGTCGATGGGATGGTACTCTCGCTGTCGGCTGATTCATCTATCAGTGATAGGATTAGCTCTGAGAGCGGTCGATTCTGTTCATCCGGCCGGTAGAGTTCGAGATCCGCTGGCGAGAGCGGTATCTTCTCACCGTCCTCGTCGCGTTCACGCTTCGGTACGGTGATGATGTCCCATTCAGCAGCGCCCGCATCGCCACCGTCGAACTCGTATTCGGGGATGGCCGGCGGCTTGATCGTCCGGTCGCCACTGGAAGGATAGGCGCTGGCGTCGTTATAGATGTCTGATGCCGTGTCGAAGCGGGCGTGCTCGGTGCCGTCGTTATCGCGGAGAATGTACTGGCCGGTCTGCTCGTCGTAGACCCACACGTTATCGGATGCACCGGGACGGGTGATCTGCTGACCGTCGATGCTGAGGCTGTTTGTGAACGTGTAGAAACGCTTCTCACCCTCGACGGAGTGGTTGTCACGAGCACACGGTTCCTCACCGGCCACCGTGTCGTAGATCGCGTTGGCTTCTCCCGGCCGGCAGATGAACAGGCACCGATGGCCCGCGTTATGCGCTTGTGCGAGGTTTGAGATCGTTTGCGAGGGCTGGGTCTGTCCGGTCGAGTGTTCGGACTCGATGAACGCATCCTGCGTCCCGGCGAGACGGTCGAGGATTGCGTGTTCATCGCGATAGTTGTTGATTCGGTTGGCTACCCGGTCGTGATCGTCAACATCGAGATCGTCCAGATAGAGCGCGTCATCGAGCTTGGCGAGACCGTCGGGCATGGCCCCGCCCGTCTGCTCGGGAATGTCGAAGACGAAGCCCAACTGTGTAAACGGTACGTAGGCGTCGGCCATCTGTTCCCAGTGCTCTTTCCCGCCGTCGTTTTCCTTGTCGCCAATGTTCATGAAGCCCGTATCGAGCGCTTTCACTTCGGTCTGGACCTCCTCACCCTCCTCGATGATATTTTCGCGGTCGGCGAGGTAGGCATCCGAGATTTCTTGGAAGACCTTGCGCCATGCTTGCCCGACGTTGTTGATCTGCTCGCCACCGGGGAGATACCGACGCAACCGGTCAAGACAGTCCTCGACAGCGACGTACTCGCCGGGGTTGCCCTGCCGCACTGACTCGTCGTAGACGACTTTCAGCGCGCGATTGCGAACGCGCTTGTCTTCCATATCGAGTTCGTCTGGCAGCACTGCGTCGGCGTTGATCGTGCCGGTGCCAGTGCCGCCGGTCGCGTCGATCAGCATCTCGTCTTTGATGTCGCTGGTCGAACGGGCGGGCTGGCCGTAGCGCTCCTGTGATTCGGCGATTAGCGCGTCGGTTTCCTCGTCAGAACGCACTTTCTCGTCGGAGAGCGATTCCGGCGCTGGCGGGAATGTCCGAACCTTGTAGGAGTCGGTTTTGTCGTTCTGATCGTCGTGGGTCCGCATGTAGATGCGGAACTGCGACAGCTCCTCGATGTCCTCGCCGTCGATGTTTTTCGAGTGCTGGTGAGCGATGTCCTTCGCATCTTCAGGATCACCGGGATCGAACGTCAGGAACGTTTTACAGTTGCCGCGAATCGCTTTCTGAATGCTTTGGGGAATGCCAATGTCGTCGCCACCACCCGTATCGAGGTTCTGAGCCGCGAACGTCAGCGAGAGATCGAATGCACGCGCCTCTCGCAGGATGTTGTGGATGTTCGACTGTTCGGAGACCACTTTGTCGAACTCGTCACAGACGACATAGAACTGCGGCGGGTCCGGGCGGTCGTCGCGGTTGGTCTGCTCGCGGATCGACACCCACAGCCGACGGATGAGCGCGGTTGTAACGAGGCGCTTCGGCGTGTCCGCACCCGAACTATTTCGCACAACGATGATCTTGCCATCACGAACGATGTCGTCGATCGAGATCGTTGTGGATGGATGGCTGGCGACCGAGCGGATGGTACTCGAAAAGATCCATTCCCAGAGCCGCCGAAATAGTGGTTCGAGGTCGTCTTGTGAGTATTCGGCGATCACATGGGTCGCCTGCTGAATCCACTCGATGCGCTCCTCGCCCATCATCTCGTGGATGCGTTGGCGGCCTTCCTCGTCGGCGAGCAGGAACGCCATATCGAGCATCGTCACGGTCTCGTCGGTGCGGACTTGGTACTCGGCGAGGCCACGGACGACCGCGCGGGTAATGCCGCTCATGCGGGGTCCCCAACTGCTGCCGTCACCGGATTGGGCCAGCAGTGCCTCGAAATCGTCTGCGAGAGCGCTGACGGCACTATCGAAGGCCTGACTCTCGGGGTCGGGGTCTTCGAGTGGGATTTCGAGGAAATTGAAGCCGACCTCGTATTCGGCGTCCGCACCGATGTCGATGAATACGAGGTCTTCTTCGCGATGGTCGGGCAGCAGCCGAACGACATCCTTGGCGTCCTGTCCTTTCGGATCGAAGAACAGCCCGCCGTGGCCGCGTTGCATGATCTGATAGAAGAAGTTGGTCAGCAGCGTGGTTTTGCCGACACCCGTAGAGCCGCCGACGAACTGGTGAACGTTCAATATATCGGGTTCGACGCCGGCTTCGACCTCGCTGCGCATGCCGTAGCCATACCAGTAGGGTTTGGCCGGATCGGTCGTCGAAAGCAGCGCGCGCTGACGCTCGGTGAGCGAAGCCGTAGCCCTGTCGAGGCCGACTTCATCCCAATCAAACCGGGGTGTGCGTGGTGGAACTCCTTGTCCGGCGGCGGACATCGAGTGGTCGAACTGTTGGAGAGCGAGGTCGGTTGGGATTTTGCAGACTCCGGTGAGCGTGTCCACGGGGAAGGTCATTTTGCGGTCGGTGTATTCGCGGCTGGCGGCGTGCTGAAGCACGCGGTGAAGCTTCTTGCCGGAGGGGTTGACCGGGACGAATCCCTGCTGGAATCGGCTATCGTAGAAGTTGCGGAACATCCCGGCCGTGTCCTGGACGCGCTTCTGGGCTTCCTCGCGGTCGTCGCTGACGGCGATGATGCGGATGCAGAGATGGTAGCCGCGCATGCCGCGCTGCTGATCTAGCAGTTGGGCAACGTCCGACCGGCTGGCGGTTGGTTCCTCGCCCGTCCCGGTGAACCGACTCCTGCCACTGCCACCGTTGCGCTCCTGCTCACGAATTTCCCGGCGCTCCTCTCGACGGCGCTGGCGTTCGGTCATGCCGGCGCGCTGGAAGGGTTCGGCGATGGATTTTCCGACCTCGCCCCAATCCATCGAGCCGCCGCTGTCCTTGCCGGTCACGGAATCAATCGTCTGGTCGATCCCATACCACCAGTTGTTGCGATTCCACTTCGCCGTCGAGACGGCTGGTTTGATGACCGACTGAACGAGCACGTCGCAATCGGGACGGTGGGCCGCGCCGACCATCTCACGGGCTATCGAGCGGAATGGCCCGATCTCGAAGTGTTCGGGATCGAGCCGAAAGTTTCTGATCGGCCGCAAGCGCTCGAACTCCTCGCGCTGGCGGAGTTGCAGCGTCGTACCGGAAACGTACTGTCCGGGCTGGATTTCGAGAAACGCGGGGTCTATTTCGCGTGTGTCTGAGTCGCCGTAGTGCGATTGCACCTGCCGATCGACTAGCTCGAAGCGCTCGTCGGATTTGGTGGCAACGCGAGACTGCAACAGTTCGGTTTCCGCGCCGTAGTGTAGCTCGAAGGCGAACGGTTCGGATTTGTTTCGCATGCCGAGCATCCCCGTGTCAGGATCGTGAAGCGCGGTGAGCAACTTCATGCCGCGCTCTAAGCCATTCTCGGTGTTCTTGTACGGCCGGACAGTCTGAAGGCGGGCGTCTCGCGAGCGGTCGTAGAGGTCGGTCGCAAGCGTGTCGTCGGCCTCGATCACCGACGGTTCTGAATCACCGCTGAAGAACGAGGTCAGGCCCATTAGCTCTCGCTCCTGTCAGTCACGTCCTCGTCGTCGGCTTTCGAGTCGATCCACTCGGGGGTGCTCTCGGCATTGAAAGCGGCCATTACTGCGGTGAGACGGTCAGTTTTGCCGGTTCCTGTACGTCCAGCGATGAAGCGGTGAGCGGGCGATTCGTCCATTGCGAACGGGTCGTCTTTCGTGGATGTATCGTCAGTCATGGCTCGGATCTGTCGTGTCGGCTATTTCGTTGGCGATACTGCTCTCGTCGGCGGATTCTCCGCTCTCGAAACCGGGGTTGCATCGTCGGGACTACCCTCCACGGGGTTGTGTGTGCCAGAATCTCCCGATTCGTCGGTGTCGCTCTCGCCGTCGGTGTCAGAACTGGCCTCGACGAAAGCATAGGAAGCGGTGGAGGTACCGCTGAGAGCGATGATCTCGGCGACGACCTCTCTGTACGCTCGTTTGGCGACGTACATCACGTCGCGGTGGGCGAGACCGTACACGCGGAGCATCGCGTAGGGTACGGCAATGGGCAACACGAACGCGACGATGGCCGTGACGACGACGTACAACTGCCATGGTGCCGAAAGCATCACCGTCGCCGCTGCGAGCGAGAGGCCGACGACGGCCGTGAACACTCCAACGATAACTACGCCGACCAGTCGGGCGGCGCGAGAGCGCACGGCGTGTCTCGGCGTTCAACACCCGGTCGCGCTCTTGTGTAAGGATATCTGAATCGCTATCGAACACCGCTACTCACCTCCTGTTCTGGTTTCCATGAGTCGCGGAAGCCACTGCTGGCGCACGCTCTCTACCCAGTCGGCAAACCACAGTGCGAGCGTTGGTGCACCGACTAGAAGGGCACCTGCGCCACAGAGCACCGCGACGGTCATTCCAAGACGTGGAACGATGGCCGGCGACGGTCCATACAGGTAGAGGTACGTCTGAGCGAACGCATAGGCGAGGAACCCCCGTCCAGCCGCCCAGCCGAATAGATGGCGACATTCTCGGCGAAGACGGGTATGAGAGGTCACTATGACCATTTTACTCCTCATCCCCCGTACTGTCGGCCTTCGTGGCCTCCGGTAATTCGCTGCACAAGTCGGATGCGCTCTCGATGATTGTCTCGGCACGTGCAGCGCCGATACCCTCCACGTCGGTTAGACCGCTCTCGCTGGCGGCCGCCACGTCCTCAACGGTCTCGAAGCCGGCTTCGCGGAGCACGTCAGCCCGGTCGCCGCCGACTTCTTGGATGTCGATGAGCGCAGGCTGGCTGTCAGTGCTCTCGGGCGAGTGCTCGGCTGTGTTGGTGCTCTCATCGTCCTCGGAAGCATCCGATGGCTGTGCTTCCTCAGACTGATCGTCGGCGCTCTCTCCACCACTCCCGGCGTTAGCGGTGTCTCCTTCGTGCCCGTCCGTTGTCTCTGGTGATTCAACGATCGAGGGTGACCGACCGACAGTATTGGCGGCCTGTCGCCGGATGAACCCCGCTTTGGTCGAATCAATACCCTCGATCTCCGCGAGCGCGCTGTTGTCGGCTTCGAAGACATCGAGCACGCTCTCGTAACCGGCTTTCCGAAGATCACCGGCCATCCGCGCGCTGACTGTTCCGTGAATGTCGGTCAGCTCGGGGACCTCGTCGAGTTCGCTCCCGCCACTGCCACCGACGACGCCACTCACGGAGTCTTTCAGGCGGCTGGCGATCCCATCCGATTCCTGGCCGTCATCCGATTCGCTGGCGTCCGATTCGTCGGTGTTTTCGTTCGCCGAATGAGCGCTGTCGGCACCGTCGCCGGGCATGGTATCAACGTCGGAAACGTCGGTCGTGACCGTCCGACCGTCGGCAAGCTCGGTTTCGGTCTGCTCTTCGTTACTCTCGATCGGCATTGCCCACGACCACTCGGTGACATCGCGGCCCGTACGATCGGTGTAGCCATCGAGATAGGCCAGCGGGTCCGAACCGTGCTCGGTCGGATCGTACTGGTTCATCGCGAACTCTCGGGGATTGAGCTTGTCCGAGAAGTTCACGTCCATCCGATAGCTGCCCTTCTTCTGCGTTTGCAGGAGCGCCTGAGCGGTCGGATCGCCAGTTGAAGCGTCATCGATATACTGTTGTTCGGCCTTGCTCATGTCGAATTCACCTGCCCAGTCCTCATCCATCTCTTCGAGGTAGTGCCAGATTTTCACCGACATGAGGTTCGTCAGCGTGCTCGCGCTCTCGGTCAACTGCTGGCCGCTGCCGTCGTCGCTCTCAGTGAAGAACTCCTCGACGCTTTGGGTGGCCGTAATCATCGAGAGATCGGAGTGCCGAGAGTGACGGTAGCCCTGTTTCAGCGTCTCCAGTGACGACGAGTTGTGCAGCATATAGTGAAACTCGTCCATCGCGAGCGCCATTGGCTCGTCACTCTTTTTGGCTAGTTCGAGGACCGCCGTGACCAGCGGCCCCATCATCAGGCCAGCGGTGGTCTCGCTCTCGTAGTTCTGTAAATCGAGATACAGCACGTCGATCTCCTGCAGATCGGGGATGCTCGTCTCTTGGGAGAGGTGGGCGAACTCGCCGTCCTCTTTCAGCGCGCCGATGTCGTTCTGGTAGATGTCGTTGGCGGTCTTTTGGAGTTCGTCTTTCGAGAGGTCAACGTCATCGAGTTCGTCTTCGACGTGTTTATCGGGGTTGCGAATCATCTCCAAGAAGATCGGGAACACGTCGTCGGCGAACGTTGGACTATCGAGGTGGTGGGTGTCGGGATTGCTGGTGATGCCGCGCTCGCGATACGCCTTCTGAATGGCCTTGCGCCACGTCCCTTGCTTGTCCTCGAAAGGGATTTGCTGGTAATCGTAGAAGCTCCGAACGAAATCCATCGCTCGACGAATCGCGTTGCGATAGGGCGCTTCTTCGCCGATCTCTGCAAGCTTCTCAGCCGATGTTTCCTCGATCTGGAGCGGGTTGATCCCGGTATCGGAGCCGATCACCACACGGTCGCCGTCGAACAACCATGTGAACCCGGCGAACTCCTGTTTCGGGTCGATAATCACGACCGGCATATCGGGATTGCTCATTTTCAGTCGGGAGAGTAGCCGCGTAACCGTCGTCGTCTTTCCGCTGCCGATAGTGCCCCATACGCCGACGTTGAAGCCTGTTTCCCGATTCTGAAGATCGAGCACGATGGGGTCGCCCGTGTCTTCGTTGATGCCGAGTTCGATTCCGCCGGGTTCGATGAGATTCCGCGCAGTCCAGGGAATGAGCCGTGAGAGACCGTCACCGGTCATTTTCGTTTTGCCGCCCATGAAGTCCTTACAGGCGGGCGCGGCGGTCTGATAGCCGAGCTTGGAGTGATATTTCAGCGGCTTCGCGTCGGCCGAAACGTCCTGCATCCGTGAGCGGATCTGCTTGATCGCCGTATCGAGCGTGTCCGGGTCGGGCGCTCGTACTTCGATATAAGTGTGGGAGGTGTAGAGGCCGTATTCCGACGCAGATACCGTGTTCTGGGTACGCTTCACGTCGGCGTACTCCTCGGCGGCTTCCTCGACGAAGTAATCGGGAATCCACTTGTTTTTCGCGAGATTCTTAACCCTCCCTTTGATCGAGTCGGCCGCCCCGGCGAGGTTCCGGTCGGCTTCGCGCTCGTCCTCCCCGGTGAGATGCGTCGAAAGCGTCACATCAACTTTCGGCATCGAGAACGACACGACACGATCAAAGAACCCGTGAGCGGGGATCGCCGGCCAATCACGTATTTCGAGCGTCTGGGTGTAGTATTCGCCGTCGATCTCGCCGTACTCGCCTTGCACTTCGTCGCCGTCGGTGTGGCGCTTGTAGCTATCGGGCGCGAGAGCGGTTTTGTACCGCCACGAGAGTTCGTCGTCATCGGCTGCGAGACCCACGAGCACGTTTTCGTTCAATTCGTCCGCTGGCTGGTCGTCGGTGTTGGCTGCATCACTCATTGTGAATTACCTCGCTGGTCGCTGTCGGTCGTCTGTTCGGGCTGTTCGCCTCGGCTGGCCCCGCCGTCGGTGGCGTGGACGCTCGTCGGCGATGTGGACGCCGTCGGGGGTGACCCAGCACGATCGCGGCTAGTGATGTGCTGATAGTCCACGTCGTGCTCGGGGTCGCCAGCTTCCTCGCTGCCCGGAACTGGCGAGCCACGAATCGTCTGCGTGAACTCCTCGTGTGCGCGGACGTTCGTTCCCCGATAGTAATCAGCGACAATCTCGCTGAACTCCTCGGACGGCAGAACGTTGGGCGTCAGACCGTCGATCCGACGTAGCTCCCGTTCGAGATCGTCGGCGCGGCGTTCGAGCTTGTTGATGAGGGTCGCCGTGTGTTCATCGGAGTCGGACTGTTTGTAGAGACGATATTTCTCGACGAACCACCGGAAACCGGGTACACTGCCGAGACCGCCGGCTTGCGAGGAACGGTCGATCACGGCCTCACTGGGATCAACGCTGACGATGATGTAGTGCTCGCGAATGCGCTTGGTATCCTCGTAGAGGTTGATCCCGGCCGCGCGCTCGCTAGCGATGTCGGCAAGGATCTGCCGGCGAATCGCGTCGATAGCCGCTTCCTCGCCTTCGGCGCTCACAAGCCGGTCTGCCTGCGACTGGTACTCGCGGGCGCGGTCTTTCCACTCCGAGCGTCGGCGCTCGAAGTTCGCCACGCGCGTCGGGGAAAACCACTCGGCGTCGTAATTCACCGTTCCCTCAAGCGCGTTGGCGACAGCTCTCTCAGCCTTCTCTTTGACATCGGTGGACTCCAGACGGAGCGGGATGGCACGCACGCGAATGCCGGCGATGAGTCCGCCGTCGTCACGCTCGATGGCGTACTCACCTCGGTAGGGCTTCTTGTGCGCGACGAGTTCCTGCGTCGGGTGATAGTCGCCCGCACCGATGATCGGCCAGTCACGAACGAGCGGCAAGCGTGCAAAGCGGCCGAACAGTGAGTCGTTTTTCGGCTGTTCAAGTCGGCTTTTCTCGGGTGCTGAGTCGTGAATCATCTCTTGTTGGTGAGCGTGTCTGGAAACGATCGCCTCGAAGTAATCGCGGGCGGACATATCGCCCGGCGATGCCACGGTGGCAAGAACACCGAGACCGGCGAGAACGGCCGTCGCGATGAATCCGTACAGTTGGCTCTGGCCGGTCAGAAGGCTTGACGACACCCGGAACATGACCATCGCTGGGATGAGCATGAAGAACAGCCAGACCTTCGAATATCCCCAGAGCGTGGGGTCTTCCGAGTAATCAGCGAGGATCTTACGCTCGCTGTCGTCCTCGCTGACGGTCTCGTGAATGTCGTTGATGAGTTGGCGTGGATTCTGTTTCATTGGTTAGCGAGTTTCTCGTCCATCGTCATTCGCTGAGGATGGTCTTCGAAGTACGATTCTTTCATCGCCGAGGGGTTCATCGGATCCTGAGTCCTCGATCGCTCTAGATCGCGCACCCGTCCGGCGGTCGTTGTCGAACCACCTGCCGGGCCCATGCTCTCGATTTGTTCGTCGGACAGTTCGCCGTCGCTTGGAATGCCGGTCGTCCCGCCGTCGGTGCTGACTTCGACGGCCTGCTCGGTACGGACGCCGGGGCTAGTATCGCCGGTCGCAGTGCCGCTACTGGCCGAACCGTCGCCGCTCCATCCGAGCTTGTCTCTGGCCGCGCTAGCGCGGTTGGCGGCTCCGGCAGCGGCGGATTTCCCCGCGCGGCCCACCTTGCCCGGAACTTGCAGGAACGTGTACGTCGTGATGCCGGGGATGCTCACCGCGAAGAGGAACAGCGCAACCAGGACGAGCATCGAGACAACACCACTGCTCGTGGTGAAACTGACGACGGCAGCGGCTTTCAGCAGGATCGCCATCGGAATGACCATCGTGAGGACGTTGACGTACTGCCAGATGACGACGCTCGCGAAGCCCTTGAGTCGCTGCCACGGCGAGACGTACAGCAGCAGTAGCAGCACCGGGAACACGTACGGAAAGAAATACTGGAGTGCGACCCGGCGCAGACCGAGTTCGACGCCGAGACTGAAGACGCTCATCAGTATCCCACCCGCTCCGACGAAGTACGCGCCGATGGCCCCGGCGCTCAATTTGGTGACATTGCCAGCCAGCGCCTCCATCGCCTGCTCAGAGGGCCGTAACCAGACGGTGATGTCGTTGACTGTTCCGTGCATGAGCGTAATAACCGCCCATGACGAGACGTACAACAGCAGGAACGCGACGAATTTGAGCATGAGATTTTTCGCCTGAAAGCGCGAGATGAGTGGGTTGACCATCAACGAGATACCCATGAAGATTACCAGCGTTCCCAGCAGGTAGTTCAACACCGGATAGAGCTTGTCTTTGAGCAGCTGGTTATAGAGCGGCTTGAACGGCTTATCGGTCGGCTCGCCGAGAACGTTGTGCCAGCCATCGTTTTGCGGCACTGAGGTCGTGAACGCGAGGTCATAAACCTCGCCGAGAATAGCCTCGGCACCCTTCCGCATCTCGTTGGCAAACGCTTCCATTTTCTGACCGAGCAAACCCGGAATGTCGATGTCGATGTCGGGGAGAGGATCTTGCTTCTCACGTTCACCGACGTATTCCATGACGACCTGACGGCGCTGTTTTTTCTGCTGGCTGTTGGCAGCCCCGCCCGCACCATTCGCACCAGCGATCAGCTGCTCAAACTGATTGAATTTCTTGTTGGTTTCCTCTTTAGTGAGATTCCCCGTCGTGATCGAGAGCAGGAGCTTGTTTGCCTTCGATTTGTTCTCTTTCGAGAGCTGCTTGTAGCCGAGATTTTTCGACTTGAACTCACCGATGATGCGGTTGACTGACTCGTTCGACGTTGGGCCACCAGCGCTCGCATTGCTCGTGGCGTTTCCGGCGGTTGCATTCCCGCTCGCGTTCGTGCTGTTCGCGCCACCGGGACCACCGCCTCCGCCACCGTTCATCGCTGCGACTGGTGCGGGGAACGGCCCGCCACCGGACGCTTGATTGACGTTGTTGATGACGTACTGCGGGCGTTGTTTGATCGTGTCCGTAAGCCGAGTGCCCGATAACTGAGTATCAGTGTTCTGCTTGAACGCACGCGCGAGGATATCGACCTTATCGGGGTTCTTGCGAGCGGCTTCCTGAGCCGCGCCCTTGTTCATACCCATGACCTCGTTGACCCAGTTACGGAACTCCTGTTTCGTGACAGAATCACCGCCTCCGGCCTGTGCAGACCCATTTTGCTGCTGGGCGGCAACAGGTGATGCGGCGATAACGCCAGCGATCGTGCTCACTAACAGCACTCCGACGAGTACGAGAGCGACTGTGCGGCTAAATGGACTGTCCTGATTGGGTGAGGATGCTGAAAATTGCATAGTTGTGCGAAGGGCTTGATCGAGGGCGCTTACTCGCCGCCGCCCCCGCCGCCACCGCCGGTACACTGAGCGTCGAGGTTGATGTCGGTCGCCTGATCGGCGAGATCGACCAGTGCCGGGCCGATCACGAGGAACAGCACCCCGACGATGACACTCCCGACGAGAGCATTGCCCCAACTGTTCGTCCCACGCATGGGAATCATCTTCAGCACACCAGCGATGATAACCATCGAGACGATGATGGTCCCCGCTCCTTGCGTGATGAGCGAGTGAATGCTGCTCAGAAACGACAGCGGGCCGCTACTGCAACTGACCTGAGCGGCTGCGGGAGTGACGAATACCATCACCAGCCCCATCGAGAGCAGCGACATCCGCCGCTTGCGGGTACTCGTTGCTTTCTCGCCGAGATGTTCGAGGCCGATGAACGACCAGCTAGCGAGCGCCGCGTGGATCGGAACGTTCCGATAGGCGGCCTGCTTGAGCGATGCGCCCCGATCGTGAATGCCTGGAAGAACGTCTGACATAGTTGTTATTGGGCATCATCTCATCTGAGATGCCGTTATGATATCTCCCTTCCACATAAACAAAAGAAAATGCCAACATGTATTGAGAATGAGAAATAAAAGCATAATTATAACAAACCAGTAAATTCTGATATCATTTTATATCCTCAATACACGACGCTTTATTTACTCCTATATTCAGCAGAGAGGGAGGATATGGGAGATACCAATACCCTAGCTGAACCGGATGTCACACCACTGGCCGAGCAAAAAGAAATCAGCGAGATATTTCGTGAACCCTCTCCCGCTCAAGAGGCGCTTCTTTCAGTGTTCAACCTGCAAGAGTCACACGTCCGCGCGTATATCGCAGTGGTCGAACATCCTGATAGCAGGGTTGATGATGTAGCCGAAGTGGTTGATCGGCACCGTCGCTATGTTGCGAAATCACTGCGAGCATTGTTCGATGCTGGCCTCGTTGATCGTGAGAAAATGACATTTGAAACGGGCGGTGTCGGACACGTCTATTGGCCGGTCGCGCCCGAACAGGTGAAATCACACTTCCAGAACGAACTCCGAGAATGGCTGATCGACGCACAGGCTGACATCAGTAAGATCGACCGGCGTATCGAGACCGACAGTGACGTGCTGTGTTGTGGTTCTGAGAGTGGGGATTGAGCATGAACAGACAAGGCCATACTGGGATGGCTCTTCTCGCATTCGCACCGCTGGCGTACCTGCTCGCGAGCGACGGTAAACTCTTGCTCGCGGGAGTGTGCTGGCTCGGGATTCAAGCGGTCGAACCGCTACCCGACCGCGATTTCAAGATCCCCGGTCTGAATCATCGAGGGGTAAGCCATTCGCTACTGGCCGTGCTCGTCGTCGGGGTCGTACTCGGCGGGATCGGCTGGCTACTCGGTAGGAGCGGCTTCGATCTGCTGTATAGCCTGCTCACGGCACTTGTGGGCATCTGGGACTGGGTGCTCGGCTACCTGCCGGAGCTTTCGAAAGCGTTCCTCACGGGTCTCATTCCGAACCTGCTGCCGGGCGAAATCGTCTCGACGCTCCAACAGCAGGCCGGTGGAAGCGTGAGCCGGTGGTCGTTCGCGCTGTTCGGATTCACGATTGGCGCTTACGGCATGGTCGCGCACCTGCTCGGCGACGTGATTACTACTCGGGGGGTCCGGCCGTTCCTGCCGTTCTCGCGCTGGCGGCTCTCGCTCTCGCCGCTGCGGGCGGATAGTCAGGCGGCGAACTCCGCGCTGTTCGGTGCCGGGATGGTCGCTATCGCGCTCGTAGTCGCTCTGACCGTCCCCGGACTGATCCTGGGCGGTGGGCCGGCGACCCTCTCACCGGTCGGTACCGCAGGTGCTCAAGGGACGATTCCGCAACCGACCGAGACTACGGATACTAACGCAAGCACGAACGCGACGGTCTCGCTGGCGAATCAGACGATCAACGGCTCAACGGTCACGGTCGAGTCGGTGACGCTGCCGGAAGCCGGATTCATCGCCCTCGATAGCACCGGTCCGGGTGAAGAAAGTGTCCTCGAAGACAGTACGATCGCCGTCTCCAGACGTCTCGACGCGGGCACTCACTGGAACGTCTCGCTGGACGTGAACCGGAGTCCGCCGGGTGGGGTCGTCAACCAGACGACGCTCAATCAGAGCGGAACCTACGGAGCAGCGCTGTATCGCGACAGTAACAACAACAGCCGTTTCGAGTTCATCACCTCGGGGCGGGCGTCCGATCGCCCATTCGTCACACAGTCGGGTTCGACGGCTCGTCTCGTCTCGGATAGCGCCTCGATCACGATTCGCGGCTCGCGCGAAGATCCGAACGCGACACCGGCGGCGAGCATCCGCTTCCCCGACCAGCGTATCGACGGCGTTGACGTTACTGTGCAGTCGGTGACGGTCCCGCAAGGTGGGTTCGTCGTCGTTCACAACCAGAGCTACCTGCGCGGTGGCGATCCAACCGAAACCTCAGTCGGGTACTCACAGTACCTCTCAGCCGGAACACACCGGAACGTCTCTATCACGCTGTTAGAGTCTGTCCGGCGCGACCAACAGCTCGTCGCGATCCCCGCGCGGGACACGGACGGCAACCAGAGCTACGATTACATCCGCACCGACAGCTTCCAGGACGTTGGCTACACCGATGGTGGAAAGGTCGTCACCGACACGGCGAGGGCCACGATCACCGGATCGATATCGACCGCCGAGGCGACATCGAGCGTCGCTGTATCGGACACTCCCACCGCCACAGGAACAGAGCAACCCGAAGCGAACACAACTGATTCCGGCGGCAGAGTCGGCGCGTGGATCGGCTCGCATCCTCTGGAAATGGTCGTCATCGTTCTCGCGATGCTCGTCGTCGTGCCGTCGGTCTGGAGGCGTCTGTAAGCGTGAGCGAGAGCGGCGCAATCTCGCGTCGGACGTTCATGACCGGCGCGGCGGCCGTCGCGCTCTCGACAAGTGCTGGTGCTCCCATCGCTGGTGCTGCACCGAATCGAGAACCGGCACGGTTGGAACAGCCGACGGGGAGCCGCTTCGACAAGCACGGCTCGCCCTCTCGTGCGGCTGAACGCGCGTGGGCAAGAGCCGAATACGACCACTATCAGCGGATGCGCGATGTATCGGCTCAACAGGTCGGTGGCGGGAACGGTAGTAGTGGCTCAGGATCGGGGTCACCTACCTCGCCGAGCTTCGACCGGGTGCTCGATGCGGTCGAGGATGTGGGTTGTGACCCATCGGGCGGCCGCCCGATCAGCGCCAATCTCGACGGATCGGCGATGCAAGACGGTACGCTGATCGTCTTCCCGCCGGGCAAATACCTGCTCACGAAAAAGTTGCAGGCGAGCGTTGACGGGACATTCGGGATGGTCGGCGCTGGCTACGAGCAGGCCACCAGCCCGCCGAAACCCGGTAAGAACGCCGCGACGTTCGTTGCGAAGGGCGGTTCGCGAACGTTGGTCAATTTCCGAGCGACGACCGGGCTGTTCGCGAACTTCGTGATGGACCAACAAAGTTCGAACAGCAGCACCGGGATCGTGCTCGGATCGAAGGGCCTTACTCAAGCTCGTGACATCCGGTTCGTCGGCGTCCAGGATAACACGGGCAAAGGCGTGCCCGACAGCCTCCAGATACCGCCGTGCTCGCTCCGAGCTCAGAAAGGGGCAATCGCACGCGCCGAGCGGGTCGTCGGCCAGTATATCGGGCTGCCCGGCGACAAGAACTCGGGCGGAGCGCCGATGTTCTGGGTTGGCGACGGGAACAAGGGCACCGCTCAGATCGGTCACTGTGTCTCACGCGGAGCGGCTGATAACGGCGTCTACGGCGGCCGGACATCGGGTGATGTCCAGATCAAAGGCGGTCAGTGGATGAACAACGAGGTGAGCCAACTGCGGTTTTCGGGCAAAGGCAGTTGGGCCGACGGTGTGACCATCGTGGTCGATAAGGACAGCTACGAGGGTCCGACAAACGGCGGCGGATTCAACGAGAAATACGGCTCGAACGGGATCAAAATCGAGCGTGGTGATAACGGTTACTCGAAACCCGGCGGAGCCGTCATCCGTAACGCCGACATTCGCGTTCTGTCAGTCGGGAGCAAGGGGATCGGAGCGCCGATCCTCATTCGTGGGAGTGCTGGCGCGGTGAAAATCGAGAACACCCGGATCATCAATCAACTCAATCAACCATCGATCAGCGCTGACAGTCCGGGCAATGGCTACACCGGACATACGTCGCCGCCACCGCACAACATCACGATCACGGATTCGGTCTTCGGCGGGTCGAACAGCGGGTCGATCATCCAGGTTAGCGGGCGCGAAGGCTCGCTCATCAGGAAGACGTGTTTCAAGATTGGCGGTGCCTCGGCGGACAGCATCAGCGGGATGAAGATCGGCAGCGGTGTTGGTTTCGGGCAGAACTGCACGGCCGGCGGGCTGAAGGCTCCCGGGAAGGTCGGCAGCGCTGGCAATCTGAGTTCGCTCCCGCCGCCGAGCTACAACGCGAGCGCTGGTGCCGGCGCTGGTCGTCGCCGCCGTCGCAAACAGGGCCTCATGAAGAAGATCCTCGCGACCGTCTACGGTGGGTTCTTCCTGCTCGTGTTGTTCCTCGGGATGATCGCAGTGGTTGTCGGCGGGGTACTGGCTGGCTTCGGTGCGCTGGCGGCTCTTCTCGGCGGCGATTGAGGTGCTTATATACCTCGGCGACAATCAGACCGAAATCAAACTATAGGGATTCTCAGACCAACCCATAGTTTTGCGCGAATCCTTCCCAGTAATTGGGAGATACAGCCTGCGAGATACAGAGGATGTATCTTGCATCTGATTTCTGTCGCTGTCTCTTGCTCTCGCGCCGAGCTCTCCGGAGTGCTATCCTGTTAGTAACCAAGTGTCTACTGACAGGGTAGATGGCGGCTTAGACAATTCCCGGAACCTGTTATCTCGTTTCAACCACGACCGTGAATTATCGAACGCGGGTCACTGTTCCGGCGATTCTTTCGTCTCTCCTGGTTCGAGGGTTGCCCACAGATCGTCGTTCTGGTAGATCTTCAGCGTTGCCGAGCCATTGTTCTCCGCACTGTAGAGCAGTCCATCCGACGAGTACGTATCGACGCCACCCGCTCCGACGAAGCCGTACGCCCCCGACACGTAGCCCGTATAGTCGGGATTGTCGGCCGTCGTGCCGGGATTCGCTCTGTCCTCGTAGAAGAACGCAGCCGTACCGGCCTCTCCGGCTGAGAGCGTGTAGTTGGAAGCCCCGTCACCGACCGCCTCGACTTTGATCTGATTCGCTCCCTGTGGCGGTGCGTCGGGATCAACGCGCTCGCCGTCAGCTCCCTGGCCCGCTGGCACCGTCTTGTAGAGTTCGCCATCGAGTTCGTCTTCATCCCGCCGTATTCGCCAACGCTGAACGCGATCGAACCGCTCTGGAAGAGTCTCAAGCGAGAGATCTCACCAGAGATTTACGAGGGGGAAGATCACTTCCGAGAGTTCCTCACCGAGACGTTTCTCCGGTTGAGCCACCGGCTGAGCTTTGCGGTTGACTAGATCGAGATGTTTCTCCCAGATGTCCAAATGTTACGCTAACCACTCCGGGCAGTCGGGCTTGGCCTCATGATGATGCTTCCTTGGCATAGAGGCTAATCAGTGCACGCGCTGAGTGCGCTGTCTAATTATCAGCCTTTGCCACCCATCTTATTCCATGCTCTGGGGATTAGCAGGCTTTCATACCATCAGTGCAAGTGGTGCTATGTATCCGGATCGGGAATTATTCGCGCGATCTCTAGACAGCCCCGACAGCAAAAACTTCCATTGACATCCGGGGCAGTGACTGGATCCTCTACAGGTAGTTCACAAAGTGTACATACACTCATTTCAAGCTCTCTCACCCAATCCAGCAAGCGGCTGGTAGTAGGGAATATCGGGCAGTGGCAGAACGATACCGAAGCGCATGAATCCCATCGCCAACAATACATAACCGAGTCCTATAAATAGCACGCCAAGACCGTAGTGGACAACCTGTCGCTGACGCGCGCTCACTGATTGGATTATCGTTCCATACAGGAAGACGCTCGGAATTGTCCCGAGACCGAGTGCACTGAGCGAGAATAATCCATAAACGGGAGATCCTTGTGCGAAGGCATACAAAAACGCCGGATAGAGCAACATACACGGTAATAGTCCGTGGAGTGCACCGAGTCCGACAATACCGATACCGTTGACCCAGCGGTCGATGTGTGTCGAGATAGCCGTGTAACTCCATGCGAATACCGACCCGAGACCAGTGTTAGCGACGACACCTTCAATGGCTCCCTGCCGATAGCCGGTCAATCTTGTTATCCCCATGAAAATGATAGCCGTTCCAATAAGAACACCAATTATACCCTGTATCGAGCCGAGTACGCCAGCAAGTTTGACCGTCCCATACAGAAGTGCGCCCGCGAAGCCAAAAACTGCTCCAATGAGTGCATAGCTTACAGTTCGACCGAGATTAAACAGTGCATGCTGGCGGACTTCTGTGAGCGTGAGCGCACCCGACCACCGATCATCTGTTTCCATGCGCTCGGCGTAGGTAGTGACAAGTGGACCACACATACCGATGCAGTGTGCGCCACCGAACAGTCCAATAAAGAAAAACACCGTAAGGCCGTATCCGCTAGTGAGGGTCACTACCGATGTCTGAATTGATATCATCGTCCACACAGCTGCAATCTGACCAACAAGCACCATACTAGATTATATTTTAGTGAAAGAATAAATTTCCGTATATTGCGATTAGTCGTCGTCTGCAGCGACGTCGTCTGGATTACTGTATTTCTGCTCGCGGCGTTCGTGGATATCCTTGATTGCGTGTTCGGGTGGGACGTCAATCGAAGGATTCTCGTCGAAGAAGTTCACTGGCTCTAACTTGAAGCTTGCGTGGTGGGAGGGGAGCACTGGCCAGTCTTCCGGCCGGTCGACGTGGTTCACGCCAAGTGAATACCAGAGAACGATGTCTTCGCCGTCGAGTGACCGATCCTGCTCAGTCCATTTCGGGAGTCCTTCCTCGCCAGGGCTCTGGTTCGGATAGTTCCCGGCTGGGTATCGTTCGTCATCTCGATAGGGTGTTCCCCATAGATGGTATTTGATGTATCCAGCGCGCTTCATGACGCTCGATTCCTCTTGGGCAGCCGCTTGGACGTTTTCTCCCGGTGCGAGTTTGTACCCAACGGGCTGGTCTAGAGAGTTTGTTTTGTTAGGATTCTCGATCTGCCAGTATCGGCCCTTTAGTGAATCGATCAAGTCCTGCGCCTCCTGTTCAGTCTTGAGCTGGGTTTTGTCGGCGTAGAAGGCCGCTCCCGATGGATTCGGTCCTGTGGTGTTCCCCTGACCGTCCCATTCTATCTCTTGTTGCTCACCGGGACCCTTCGGGATCGGCTGGTTTTGCCGCCGGTAGAGCACGTTCTCCTCGCCGTCGATGTCCATATCGAGACGGAAATTGAAGAAGTGTTGATGGACCATTCCCTTCACGTTCGGTGCCATCATCTCGTAGTAACCAGGAGACCTGTCTTCATCAGGCCCGACCAAACCGTTACTGTTGATACCAGTTAGACGCACTTCCGGCTCGACTGAGCCATCCTGGTAGAAGTACCAATTGAATTCATAATCATAGTTGCCGACGGTGGCTACAAACGAGATTACAAGCCTACGCTTGCGCCGAACCTCCGTATTCTCGGTCCGCCAGTTGGTGTGTTTCCAGAGGGTGCCGTGATCTTCCTCGTGGACACAGATCGCATTCGGAAGAACGTTCACCTCACCATTGGTGTCGTTCATTACAGCATCGAAGTAGTGCATATAGCCGAGACAGTCGCATCCCTCCGTCAGCGGGTTCGCCAATCGACCAATGTTGTACTCACCAATGTCTCCAGCGTTCTTCCAGTTGTGATTCGGATCCGGGTCTCCGTAGGGAACGTTCATTTCTGCAGCCGAAGCTCGATGAATGACTTTCCTGACTTCGCCATCGTCCTCGTAGCCGATGTTGTGGAGCACAAGCCCCTCACGCTGAGTCCAACCGACGCGAATATGCCACTTCTGCCACTCAATTTTCCGCCCTTCAATCTCCCAACTAGGTCCTTCCGGCTGATCGACATTGTAGGGTTTCAGGTCGGTACGGAGATCACGATCCTCCTCTCGGTATTTCCTATCCTCAAGTTCGCCGACCACATCGTCTATCTTCGTGCCGCGATCGAGCACTTTGACTACTTCCATCTCGTCGAGATCGACCCATGCGTGGAGTCCGTCCAACGGCCGCGCGTAGCCGTTGTCTTCTTCGCTCGTTCGAATCCAAGACATGGCGTGAGCCAACCGCCGATTCCGATCAACGTCATCGGGAACAAGGTGGTGACCGACCGACCACGGATCGACCATGGCGAGATCGAAGTTTTCGACGCCGCGCTTGGAAGCAGCTTCCTGCCATTCCGGATTGTCTTTAACAGTTTCTTCACACTCATCGAACTCTGCAAGTGTCACTGAGGGCTGGGCTCCGGATATTTCCTCCCAAGAGACGACCTCCTCTTGATCGATCGAGACGACTGCTTCGTAGGTCGCCTTCTCGTTGCGGTCTCGGATGATAATAAATGCTTGCCGGTCTACTGACGAGTTTTCAGCCTCATATTCCCGAATCTCGGTTTTGTTTGGTTCATCGAGGACGATTTTGACGTATCTGTTTTCCGGATCGAGTTCTCGTTCGTTCTCGATGATTTCCCGAGCAGCAGTGATCTCTTCGCCCGTTAGGGGATCGAGCGGATGATCTGCTATGGCCTTGGCTTCTATTGCCATGGCTGTTCAATCTTCAGGTATTCCAATAAATGTTTGGGTCACGGGAGCAATGGTCACGAAGCACTGCGAATGCATACAAGACGCTCTTTTAATCAGCTTTCTCGGTACGTAACAGTGTCATCATCACTAGTCATTCGCCACTTCTTTACTTGGAGTGTGCCATAGAATTCATCTCATGCCGTGAGCATCTCGCGGCCTGGATTGTCTCCTCGTTCGTCGTTGGTGATTGCGATGACTACCCGAAGGCACAGTGCAACGAACACCTGCGTCCGTGCCCGAGGCCGCAGTCCTTGACTGTATCATTTATTCGACCTGTGTCCGGCGATTGTACGTCTCGTCTGAGACCGAGCGTTTGAGCTGAACGTCCTCGCTGTGCTTTTCGATGCGCTCTTCGACCTAGTACTCGATATCGAGTGTGTCGTACGCGCTGTCGCCAAGCATCCAGATCGGATATTCGACTGCGTGCGCGTCACGCGTGACGCGCACCGTCGTCTCTTCTGGCGCTTGTTTCGCTGGCGTGAACTCCGCTGCGATGGGAATCTTTGCTCCCGCCGAAACGATCGTACAGCCGAAACCGTAGTAGTGCTCTTCGGCGGTTGAATCGTAGTTCCATGAGGCATCGTCGTTCCACGGAACCGCTTCGACGTGAGTCGAATCGATCCGGTAGGTAGAGTCGAGCAGGCCCCGAATGGTGGCCTGCTCGGCGGGGTGGTCAAACACATCATCAGTGACGTGTTCGAGGTCGGTGAGGAAGCGATCGACCGCGTCTTTGGACGGCGGTCGATCGAAGCCACAACTGAGCCAGACCAGCGGCTTCTGGAGTTCCCGTGCTACAGGACGAGTGCCATAGACGTCCTCGTAGTAGCAGTGGAGAAAACCTCGGAAGAGCTCTGGTGGCTCATGAACTCGTGTTCGCCCCCCGTTTGCAGGGGTAAACACGTTGTACTCCAACAGAAACCCGAAAGAGAGGTACTCAAACAGCGGTACTGTCTCGGTCGCTGCGACATTCAAGAAGTCGTCGACAGAAGTGACGTTTTGCATGGTCTGGACGTTATTGGATACAATTCCCACGCCCTGCAACCTCGTACGTGACGCTTTCTATGACACGCTCATTCTTGGTTGACCGAAACGACCTTTTTGTCGCGCATCCAGAGGCGAGTAAGCGAGGGTGGCCGAGTCTGGCCAAAGGCGGTGGACTTAAGATCCGCTCCCGTAGGGGTTCGCGGGTTCAAATCCTGCCCCTCGCACTCGCCTCAGGAGGCTGTTTCGCTGAACAGTCCGAGAGTACGCTCGTGTTTCAGGAGAGCGTCCGCCACTCGGAATTCTCCTCGGGAGACAATTCCAGGGGTTGTTGAGCACCGAGACTGCTTTGGAACACAGGGCCGATCTGGTCTAGTCCTCTATTGTTCAGCAACAGGTTGCGAGGTGTAGAGTCGCTTGCGTGGCTGTTTCGGATGAACTCGCTTGTCGACGAGATCTGCCTCGGAGAGTTTGGTGAGTGCATGCCGGACTGTTCTGGAGGGGAGCAGTGTTTCTTCGTGTATCTCCTGTGTGGTGAGCGGGTTGTCTTTCTGCAAAACAAAATGTACAAGCTTGGCGCTGGGCGAGAGACCTACCAATCGGTCGAAGCGCTGTTGTTCAGTCGACTCGGACTCGGAGAACGCGGTCACTGGCAGTGGGCATACCGATTGAGAGTCGCCATGCAACCCTCGTAAATCCTTCCATCTCGGTCCCAGCCAAGCCCGAATGATAAATTTGCGAATATATCACTCATTTTTATAGAGTGTGATTAGCTACTGTTGAATTCGGTCAGTTGTGTCGGCTGAGATGGACTGGAATCGCCTGGAGAGCGAGATGAATTCCAATTCCTTATTCGTCAGCAATGAATTGGAGTCTTCTTCGTCCAGTGACATCTACACTGGGGCAGCAGCCGATGATGTATTACTGAGGCGTACGTCGAAGACTGCATGAAACTGGAAGCGTATCTCGATGAGTTCAACGCACGTGACTGGGAACCCGACACCGAACCTGAGGATGGACCGCTTCGGATGGCTGTCATCGGACTTGGTGGATTCGCTCTGAATCGAGCGCTCCCCGCGATCAAGCAAACGACTCAGTGTGAAACAACAGTCGTCGTGAGCGGTTCATCGGAGAAGACCGAGATGGTTGCGACGCAATTCGAAGCTGACCACACTCTCGACTACGAGGAGTTTCACGCAGGGAAAGCAACTGACGCTTACGACGCGGTGTATATCGCTACCCCGCCTGCGTTCCACCTCGAGTATGCCAAAACTGCCGCCGAGTACGGAAAGCATGTTCTGTGTGAGAAGCCGATGGAGGCTACCGTCGAGCGCGCCGAGCGGATGGTTCGTGTCTGCGAGGAAGCGGGTGTGACGCTGATGATCGCGTATCGGCTGCAGACCGAACCGGCCGTGCGTCGGCTTCGCGAGCTGATACAGGATGGGTTCATTGGCGAACCCGTGTATCTCCACGGCCAGTTCTCATCAAAGATTCTTGATAACGACCGCACGGATGACGTCTGGCGTGTCGATCCCGACGTTGCAGGTGGTGGAGCGCTGATGGACCTCGGAGTCTATCCGCTGAACACGAGTCGGTTTCTCTTGGGAACGGATCCGGTCGCCGTACAGGCGAGAACGGCGACACCCCATGAGGAGTTCAATGGCGTCGACGAACACGTCTCGTTTCAGCTTTCGTTTCCTGACGAGGTGACCGGGTCGTTCACGGCGAGTTTCAACGCCCATCGGGACAGTCGGTTGCAGGTGGTTGGCACTGAGGGACGCGTTTTGATCGAGTCGGCGTTCGGTGCGATGGTCAACCGCGACAACGTCATCGAGCGGGGCGACATGCACACCGAATTCACAGGCCCGTACGTCAACGAGGTCGTCGAAGAGTTCGAATACTTCGCAACGAAGGTATTGACTGAAACAAGTCCGGAACCGGATGGTTCGCACGGGCTCACGGATCTCGAAGTGATGACCGAGGCGTACGAGTCGGCAGAGACAGGTTCATGGGTCACGCTTCGCTGAGCGAAACCATCGCTTATACGCACTCGGGCTACTGAATCTCTGTCTGAGACGCTAACAGGGAGAGCAGGGTGGTCACCGACGGGGGAGAGGGGAAGGAGGTGGCCCACGGCGCGAACAATGTGGACAGCACTTATCTCGTGTGCGTGACGACGCAGACGATACCAGGCGGGATCCGAGCAACACGTCGAATCATTCTGTCTCTCATGGGTTGAGAGCCCCGCAGTTTTCATCGTCTTATTTCTTCTCTACCGCGTGATAAGCGCCTGTTCGAGGCGCTGACGAGCCGTGTGAAGGTGTGAGGAGAGCTCCGCAAGATCGGCCAGAACAGGATATGTGACTGACAGCGATTCGTAGAGGTACTTATTGAGTTCTTCGTCGGTGTGGCTCGGTCCAGGGATGCGTTGGCTGTGGAGCGCTGCTTGGCGTTCGGCTGCATGGTCGTCACACTGTGTTTGGAACTCGGACAGACGCTCGTAGGTAGAGATGACTTCATTTGTCGACCAGGCTGTGAGAGGCCGCTGATTCATCTCGGTGAGGGTACTGTTCATTGCTTCGAGCGTGTCACGCATCTGTTGAAGATCGTCGGCTTCGCGGTCGAATGCGCTGAGCAGCGTTGTGCGACTTTCGACGGCTTTCTGACATCCTGTGAGAAGCGTTTGATGAACCGGAGGTGTAAGAGAGTTAGTAGTGGCGAGCGCACTAGCAAGTTCCGGGCTGAATTCTTCGGCAAGGTCATCGTCGAGCGATTGATTGTAGTCTTCTTCGTAGTGAGGCACGCTCATGACTGTCTCACGGTAGGCGTTCCGTACGTGCTTGACCTGTTCTGGGGAAGACGTCGTTTCAGAAGCACCCATGATCGCGCTTTTGACTCTCGTTATCGCGGGAGAGGGAGGTGCGTGTACGTCCATGGCAGTAACGCGCTTGCGAAACTGAGCGAAGGCGGCTCGTTCAGCTTCGAGGCGCTCGCGTTCGTCATCGAGCGCGGCTACTGCCGCTTCTATCTGTTGTGTGACCGTGGTATCGGCTATTGCTTCCATGCTCTGTTGGGTGAATATATAATGGAGGGTTTAAATCAGTGTGGTAAGAGGTACCATTTGAGGCCATATATGAATAGAGAGAAGTAACTGGCCCCAACAAAGACGAAGATTGCGAAGAACGCATTACAATGACAATCATCGTCAATGCCTGCAGTTTAGAAGAGCAAACGGTGGGGGGCATGGCTCTTTGAACGACCCCTGAACGCTCGTTTGAAGGCGTGGTTTTATCTCTACAAACCTCACGAAACAGGGAGAAGACGGCTGAAAACGGCGTCAAATACTGTTGCAACAACACAAAATCAGAGACAGTACGAGGTCGTTAGTGGCCCACTTCGAGCTTATCACCGACTTTCATGCCTTCGAGTTGATCACTGATATTCTCGACGTTGCTGTCGAGTTCGGTGACGAACTCGTGTGCTTGGTCGGTCGTGGTGGCACCTTGGCTCGTGGGCTCGATTAATCCCTCTTCTTCGAGGACACGCAACGAGTAACGGATTTTGTGGTGTGGGTGGCCACTTTCGTTCGACATTTTCACGATGCCGATAGGCTCGTTTTCGAGGACCATCCGCAACACTTCGAAGTGGCGCAGCAGCATATCGACCTCTTTTTCCAGTCGATCTATCATAATACCGGCTATCATGCAGCGATGTGAGTTAACTCTTGTTACTCTTTTTGTGGTGACTCTCTGGTAGCGACGCTTGGTGGATGGGCACTTCTGGGTAAAGAAATCTCGGCGTTGACAATCGTCGGGTTTGCGACGATCTTCGTTGGGTTTGCGATCATTAGTCACGATCCGATCACGAGGAAGCTCTCGCGGCTCTATGGTATACTGTCGAGTAGGGCAGATGCGGAATCCGAAACAGTAGCAATCGTTCTACAAAGCGATACCGCTGGGGTTAATCAAGATTGATTAGATCGGCTTCTAACTGCAATCGAAATACTATCCCAAAGCAACGTGAGTACTGAACGGTCTCCTAATAGTGTATACTGATTCTCGCTCCAGTAGTCTGTGTGAGTCCGGGGAATTTAACCGATGTCGAGATACTATTGTCAGTATGTCATCGATCGATCTGACTGAGAGTCAGAAGACGATCTTGCAAGAACTCATTGACCTTCACCGGGATAGCGAGAGCGCAGTCAAAGGCGAAGCAATCGCTGACCATATCGACCGCAATGCAGGGACGATTCGTAATCAGATGCAGAGCTTGAAAGCACTCCAGCTAGTGGAAGGAGTTCCAGGGCCGAAGGGTGGGTACAAACCCACGTCCGAAGCCTACAACGCACTCGATATCGAGGACATGGATGAACCTGCAACTATCCCTCTGAGCCACAATGGTGAGCCTATTGACGAACAAGTCGTCCAAGAAATTCACCTGATGAGCGTCCACCACCCCGAGAAGTGCCGCGCCGAAGTTCGGGTACAAGGATCGGTACGGAATTTCCACGAGGACGATTCAATCACGATCGGTCCGACGCCGAAATCGAGTCTCGCAATCACCGGGACAATTGACGGAGTTGTTGACTCAGACAACAAGCTGATTATCAGAACGGAAACCATGGAAGCACCTGTATAAAAGAGCAGTATGAGAAATTTCATAATCTGATCAGATCCTTTGCTACCGCGTGCGGTTTGTGAATCGCTTGCACTTGCCATCGACAAAGGCAGTATCGTGGAACCAGTACGTCAAGATGGAGAAGGGAAACTATGACTCAAACTGCACTAACGAGCGGGCAGATAGCATACGTCAATCCCGAAAACGAGTGTGGATTCATTACGACCGGAGAGACTGACCAAGACGTGCTGTTCTTACGCAATTCGATAGAGGGTGAGATTCCCGACGTCGGCGAAGACGTTCGATTCGAACTGGTTGAAACACGGGACGGGCCGCGCGTACGAGATATCCGTGTGTAGCTGATCAGTTATTTTTCATGGGTTCCGGCCTTCCGAGTATCCACTTCTGACAGGCTACGAGCGAGTGCTGTCTCGGAGGGTGAGTTGATGAGACGACCAGTCATCGGTCACCTTCTCGTCGATGCTGATTTCGGTCACCAACTCGTGGGGCTGTTGTTTGACCTTCGGGCTCTGTGAAACGGTAGCTGCCTTCTTCGTATCAATTTCAGTGCATTGTTGAATAATGGAGTAATCGACAGTGAAATGCTTTGAGTATGCGAACGTCGGCGACCCGGTAGGCGTGTAGAGATGTGCTTGTTTGAACGGCTCTGGCGAGTATTATCGACTGTGCTTTCGGCCTTTCAGAGTCGGCTTCGCGCGGCGATCTTCTGCTTTCCGGCGCTGCTTGCGCGTCTGGGCATCGTCGATCGCGAGAAGGGCGACGAGGCGTTCGATCTCGCCGTGTCGGTGATGGTCAGCGGTGGCATGCGTACCGTTTTGCGCGCGAGCGACTTCTTCATGGTCAGCCTCGCACTCGGCGGATCGGCGGTCACGGGCCTTGAACTCGGCTTTCAGTACTACTTCATCGGGTTTGGGCTTGCACTCGGGCTTTCGAGTGGCACTCTCAGACTCGTCTCACGCTTTGTGGGGACTGGTGAGCCCGAGAACGCGAATTTCGCCGTCAAGCAGTCTTTCTGGATCGGGCTTGTGATTTCTGTGCCGCTCACGCTCGTCACGTGGATTTTCGCCGAAGAGATGATTGGCCTGCTGACTGACGACCTCGCGACGATTCGGCTGGGTGGGATTTATCTTCATATTGTGATGCTTTCGGTATCGTTCCGCTTCTGGAGCATGATTGCCGCGCGGGCACTACAAGGGTGGGTGATACTCGAACGCCGATGTATGTCCGACTAGTCACCATCCCGATCAACCTCGGGTTGAACGCCGTGCTCATTTTCGGGTTTGGACCGTTTCCACGCCTCGACGTTGCGGGCGCGGCATGGGGGCACGACGATTGCAAACATGCTTGCTGCGTGTGCGTTCGCGATCATCATGCTCTCGGGAGCGTACTCCGTGCGTTTTCCGCTGGGTGATCGTCAGTGGGGTGGCGAGATAGCGCGCGAGATCGTCCGCGTAGGCTACCCGCTCAGTGGGATGCAGCTGATTCGGATGCTCGGGCGCTTTCCGTTTCTGTTCATCCTTGCGAACCTTGGGACGTCGGTTGTGGCGGCGTACGCGATCGCTCGGCGAGTAATGCTGCTGGCGATGATGCCCGCGTGGGGCTACTCGACGGCCTCCAGCACGTTGGTCGGTCAAAGTATTGCGGGCCGGACGCGAGGCCGACGCGACTGACTACGGGTGGCAGACACTCTGAATCGCGCTCGCGACCCAAATCCTGATTGGCGGCGTACTCGCGGCGCTCGCGCGGCCGATCGTGGTGGTGTTCGGCGCGAGTTCGCCGGGATTCACGGTGGATTTCATCCGCGTGTTTGGTGTGGGTGTGGTGGCGTACAGCGTTTCGCGGACGATGCGGGGTGGCTTGCGTGGGCTGGTGATACCTTGTGGCCGTTTTATGGGACGATGCTCGGAACTGCCCTCCGGATTCCAATTGCGGCGCTCGGCCTGCCCGCCAGTTTAGTGGTTATGTCATTGGTCGGCTGGACGCTTGCGCCCGGTTTGGGATTCGGACTCGAGGCAATTTACGCGGCGATTCTCATCGACATGTACAGTCGGGTGGGTGTCAATCTCTTCCGGTTTGCGACGGGTCGTTGGAAGATGGTTGCGCGTCGCTCGGCGATAGGGGCTGGCGATGACTGACCGCGGCAATTGTCGTGGGTGTGGTTTTCGCGAGTGTCGTTCCTGAGCGTCACCGCTAAGATCACAGCGAGAGAGGGTGATCAAGCTAATCTCGATGGTTTCATCATTTGGTCCCATACTTCTAAGTCGTACGTAGGATCTGTAGTCGGTGGCGGTTCCTGCTCGTTGTTGGCACACTTCGATGACTTCGCGGACCTCGGAGCCCACGTTGACAATCTCTCTGATCCACAGACGCTATTGGTTGACCGGAAGCTCACCGAACCCAAAAGGCGACCGCACGAGATACAACTGCTCGTGAACCGACCAGCCCTATTGTCGTCCCGACTCCGATAGTCACATCTCGATACGGGGGTGTTGTCGCGCCGACCACGTCTGAACGCTTCCAGTCACAAGAGAAGTGATTCCTACTTCATGATCAGTGCGTGGTAGCCAAGTGCACTCGCGATTAGAGAGCCAAGGATGAGTAAACCTGCTGTGCCTACTGAATGAATCGTTGTGTGCGATTATATCCATTTTCAGTATCTCGTTCAGAGTAGTGATATCATCCCTCTATCGGAGAGAAATACAAGCCACATCTTTGGTTGATATATGGAATGGCCAGAAGAGCGGGTACTGCGGGAGTACAAGCACAAGCGGTTGAACGTCGATTTCTAGTGCTAAAAGACTCCAAGCGCGGGCTGGTCTACCTTGATTGGCCTGAGCGCGTCGAAGTTTTGGGCTACGTGCAACTAATAGCGCTCCTCCCCGATCTTTTAGTTGAACGACGCGCACGCGAGGCACTGAAGGAGGTTTCATACCACTAGTACGTCACCAAGTCTCGACTGACTAGCTCAAAAGTTTCGAGGCGATTGGTTTTCACTCACCAGTCGACATTTGGAATGGTACTAATGCGGTCTATTCGTCCTCTTCGTCGTCTTCGTCTTCGTCGTCTTCGTCTTCGTCGTCCTCGTCGTCTTCATTTTTTCCATCACCGAGATCACCACTATAATTCGGTCCACCCATATCTGACAACTCGATACACTCTGGTCCCTCTTCACCGTCGAGCAGTGAGAGCACTCCGGCACCAGTTGCAACCGAACCGGCTGGATCGGAAGGAGCATCGTGTTCATAAATAAGATAGTCGACGTCTGCTTTTTTGCGGGCGACTTGAGCAACCTCCCGCATATCGACCGCTCCTTCGCCGATTTCTCGGAACTCGCCGTCCTCCATGTCTTTCATATGGATTAGTTCTGTGCGACCGCTATACTGTTTGATGACCTCTACGGGGTCATACCCAGCGGTGAGCACCCATCCGACATCGATCTCGAAGATAACCTCCTCGTTCAGGGTTTCGGCGAATGTCTCGAGTGGCGTCGTTCCATCGCCTATCTCTTGGAACTCACCGTCGTGATTGTGAAAGCCGAGTCGTGCATTGTACTCTCTAAGGTTCGCTGCGACCTTATTCATTCGCTGAGCGAGGGACTCGACTTTCTCTACCGTATCGATCGAAGAGGGCGAAAGATACGGAACGATAAAAGTATTGACGCCAATCTCTTTGTAAGTCGCAACTGTGCTCTCGAAGCTCTCGCCCTCCAACGCTTCGAGGCCGACGTGTGCTGAAGCAGGATTGACGCCCGTTTCCTCAAGGGTTGTCTTGATTTCGCTCGCCGTTGCGCTACCGAGTCCAGCGAACTCGACGGCATCGAAGCCCGGACCACCATTGTTGTCGACGGCACCGACTCGTCGGATGAGATCCGTCGTCGAGTCTGGTAGGTTTCGAAGCGTATACAATTGAATAGCGGTTGGAACTGCGGCGTCATCGTCTTCCCCGCGGTCGTCATTGGCCCAAGGTGGCTTGCCATCGCCTGGCTCCCAGTCCCCTCTCTCTTCGGCTGTAGCGGAACCGACAGTGGCACTACCCAATCCGAGTGCAGCTACGCCCTGAAGTACCAAGCGACGTTTAATTGACGACTGTTCGGTGTTCTCTTGTCCATTCCCATTCCGTCCAGATTGCTTATCGAACATCTTTAGTGGCCCCATGCTCTGTTCCGCTACTCCAAGCATTCACGTAGACGCTTGGATGGCGGTCCAACTGATGACGTTGATCCACTGTTAGATAAATCTTTCTCCAAACTACTGTTGTGAATGTACAGTTATCCAACGATCAAAATTGACCTCCTGCTAGAGGGTGGCGGATCGTTCACTAGTGAGATGACAATCCGCTTTTTGAGCATCTCCAAGCGGAGTTCGACGAGAAGTTGGTCGTACTGCTGAATCAGGCGACGCACTTCACCGCTGGGGCGGTGAAGGACTTCGTAGCCAATGAACCAATAGAACTGGCGTATTTCCCGACGGATCGCCGGATCTGAACCCAATCGAAGAACACTGGCATCGACTCAAATTCCCCTTAGCAAACCGCTACTTCGGTAGTTGTGCCGAAATCCGATCAGCAGTCTGGACAGCACTTGAATTGATTAGCCCGCTAGGTGTCTATCAATATCTCTGTTTTTGAGTATAGAAGTAATTCGTCGTAGCTTTCGCAACGAGGATGCCGACGACTACCACTTCTACATCACGAATCTCCGGAGAAAATGGTTCTTGCCGGGAGTAGCGTACGCGTGAAATGCGGTATACCGGCTTTGGCCTCGGAGTAGAAGAAGCCGCTTGTTTCATCTTCATCACCGTAGTAAGGCCGCAGGTGGGGGTCAACGACGACCTCCACCTATTTGGGGAGATGTTCAAGCACATCCTGCTGAAAGAAGAGATTGCTGACGGAAGCAACGGTGTCAAAGTTGAACTTCGTGCGGAGGTGGCAGAGAATATCCGTTGCAGGAAGCGTATCCTCATTGGCGTCACAGAGTTCGAAGACAGAAACCCTCGGCATCGATATCGGCGTTCTCACCGAAATTTAGACTGAACGCACCGGTAAGTGTATTGATGAGGAAATTATGGAACTGGTCTTCGTGGATCTCAGCGTCTGCTTGCTGAGTGTTAGGCACATCTTCAGCAAGCAGGCGTTTCCACTGGCCGGCTTTGTGAGGTACTGACATTGGACCATCTCGCCGGAGAACGACGACCGCCTGAGCGATAACGAGCTGTCGCTGGCAGCGCTATCCGGGCTGACAAACGGTGCGACTCAACTGTTGGCTGGCACGAAAACTGATTTTACAGCGCGTCGCGTTCAAAGTTCAGTGACACATCGACATCGAGCAGGTCGGTCAGTGTCGGTGCGACCGCACGGGCGTCCACGTCATCGGGCACCGAGTCGGGTGCGGCCGGACCGCCCAATCCATAGAACCCGTCGACGTCGGCACGGCCGTGCGAGCCACTGACCTTCGAGGCGTCGAGCGACACTAACCCACTGTCGCCGAAGAACAGCTCGACGGGGTCGAAGCCCGGCTTCGCGTGGATGTCCATGTCGCGGGCATAGTACGGCGCGCTTTCGTCATCGAGCCACCAGTAGTACTGGAACCAGCCCGACGACCCGGCGACGCAGACGAGTTCGCCGGCGTTCGGGTGGGCGACGCCGTACTCTTCTTTTCCCTCGTCGCCGAGCACGCGCTCGACGCCATCCAGCCCGGAGAGCGCTTTGCGGGCCTTCTCGACGACGTCCTCGTCGGCATAGACGTGGGCCACCTGGTGATCGACCAGCGCGAACGCTTCCGAACTCTTCAGGTCGATCTCCTCGCCACCTTCGCCGTCATCCTGGACCGCGAGCAATCCCGCTTCGCGCAGCGCGCGGTTCGGGAACACGGGTGTGTCGACGTCGTTGAAGCCATACTCGCTGACGACGTTTACTACTGTGTCGCCCCAGCGCTTGTCCGCACGCAGGAAGTCGAGGAAATCGCCGATGAGCTCGTCGGCGACACCGATCGCCTCGCGGAGTTCGTCGCTGCTCGCCCCGTGAGCCAGTCCCGAATAATCGAGATACGGGATGTAGACCCAGAGCAGGTCCGGGTCGTAGCGCTCGATTGCCTCGCGAGCGGCATCGAGGATCCACGTGGTCGACTCCTCGTTCGCGCCGGGACCCCAGTAGGTGTGCAGCGGGAAGTGGCCGTACTCGGCTTCGAGTTCGTCGTAGAAATCATCAGGATTCGTCCAGCAGTTCATCTCCAGGATGTTGTTCTCTTCGTCCTCGATGGGCGAGGGCGTGAGCGCGACGTCCGCCGTCGTGCCGATGAGATGCTGGAAGCAGAATACTCCAGTAGTGAGTCCGGCCTCGCTCGCACTCTCCCAGAGGCGATTCCTGTCCTCGCGCTCGCGCTCCCAGAGCGCCGCCGTGTCGTTCCCCCTGTCGTACTCGCCGTTGGCCACGTCGCCGTGGTTTTCGGGCGACTGGCCCGTCGCGAGCGTACTCTGAACGGGGAGCGTCACAGCTGGAAACGGCGACTGGAGGTCAGCGCGTGCGCCGTCGTCAACGAGGTCGGCGATGTTCGGCGCGAGACCCCTCTCGACGTGCTCGCGTTCGAGACCGATCACGTCGAGGACGATGGCTCGCCCTGCGTCGCCGTCAATCATCGTCGCCCTCCGCGCCGACCGCGGTCGGCTGTGCGGCGTGCGCTTCGACGTACTCTTCGAGCATCCCGAACTGTTTGGAGAGGTCGTGTTCGTCGACGCCGAGCGGCGCTTTGAAAAAGGAGGCGAGGTGGCGCTGTAATCCCGACTCGCCCCGCTCGTCGGCGAACGCGAGCAATCGCGCGAGATCGAGTATCAATGGTGCGGCGAGCGCCGAATCGGAGCCCTCCCACGTGAACTGGAGTTTCATGTCGGTGTCGAGAAAGCCACGGAAACGGATGTCGTCCCACGCGGTCTTCCAGTCGCCGAGCGCGGGCGTGTAGTCGATCCGGACCCGGTTGTGGAGGTCCTCGTCGAGGATGCCATCGAGCACGCCACCCTTGCTCGCCAACTTTCCAGCTTTGTTCGCGTCGTCTTCGAGCACCTTTCCATCTTTGTTTCCGAGGATGTTGTGGCCCTCCCATGAGCGCACGCGGAGGTTGCGCCCGGCGAACATCGGCGCGAGCGCGGACTTCATCAGCGTCTCGCCCGTCTTGCCGTCCTTGCCCATGTGCGGAACGCCCTTGCGCTCGGCCAACTCGCGCAGTCCGCCCAGCGCGTTCGCGGCGTTCGGCGTGAAGTTCACGAACGGATGCCCGTCGGCGAGCGCGGCGTAGGCATAGAGAGAACTCGCCGGCAGCGGCTCGTCCTCGTCGAGCGCGTACTCGATGGCCTCGATGGAATCGTACTTCTCGGGATCGGCCGGCAGCGGCTCCGAGGAGGCGACGTTGATGATAACCACTCGCTCCAGATCGTTCTTGCTGGCGAAATCGGCGTAGTCCGCGCGAATCCTGTCGGCGATTTCGCGCAGCGGGAGTGCGTCTTCGAGGGTCGCCTCGTCGGCTAGCTCCGCGACCGCCTGCCCGCAGTTGCGTGCCGTGCCGGTCTCGATGCGCTCGTCGATTTCGTCGAGGTCATCGCGGACGGCATCGAGCGTGTCCCGATCGGGAACCCCGTTGCGCTCGCTGAGTCGTTTTGCCGTTGCGACGACGCGTTCCGTCTGGATGTCGTGGCCGCCGAAGACCAGCGAATTCGTGGGAACGAGGTCGAGCGCATCACACGGCGCGCGCCCGGTGACCATGCCGGTTGTATCGATCACACCGTGGGCGATGGCGCGCGCCCCGACCATTGCCGTCGTGGCGATGTTCCCGCGCGCGCCGACGAGCCAGACGCCGGTGGTCATATACACCGATTTCGAGCATACCTAGGGGTTGTTTGTGGTTGGTTAGGTTCGGGTGACACTGACTGTTCGTGAGTAATAACTGTATTTCTGACCACTGTTATCCATCACCACAGTAGGGGGAGTAATATAGTCTTTGGGAGATGTGGTTGGTATTTCGTTTGTAGCGATATTTTTGATTGAATTTGCCGATGGATATAGTATGATAGAGACTAAACGTGATGCATGGAGATCATCGACCCGCACATGCACATGGTCTCGCGCTCGGCCGACGACTACGCACGGGCGCGTCGGGCTGGCATCGAGTGCTGCATCGAA
>NZ_BBMP01000010.1 GCF_000755245.1 Halococcus sediminicola
ATGACCGAAAACCAGGGCAAGGGCATGCTCGGCATCTGGTCGCTGACGCCTGGACAAGTGGTGGAGGCGAACAAATCGCCGCTGCCACCCGAATCCGGACGGTGGCTCATGGATGACGGCACTCAACAAGTGGCCCTCGAAAGCGATGGCGAGAGACAGGTGTACGAGGGCGACCGTGTCTCACTCGACGAGAGTGGCGACGGCTACACCCTTCAGGTGGGTAGCGACGAGCAGCACCTCGACGAAGACGAGTTGCGTGAGGAACTGTTGAACATGGTCGAATACGTTCCCAGTATGGACGACATCGTCGACTCGATGGAGCGCTTCGAGCAAGCGCGCGATGCGGGAACGGGCGCGATAGCGATGGAGCGCGCCGCGACCGTTTCGATTGACGGCGTCGAAATCAGTGTGTCGAACGACCGGATGTGGGACGAGGCGACCTATCAGGCCGCCATGACGCCCATTACCCTGTTCCAGGACGTCTACGAACATCGTCCGGACCAACACGACGACCTCGAAGAGTTGTACGGTACCGATGTCGTCGAGCGGGCCACTGACGTCGGGAACTGAAACGAGACGTTCCCGGTCGCCGTGTGGTTCGCCGTGGAGAAATTTTCGACTGTTCGTGGCAACCAAGAAAATAACAGTAGTGACTCAGTGGGTGGTGATGGTCACCGTACCGTCGAACTTGAGGAGGACCGACTGGGCGAGGTCGCCGAAGATCGCCTTGCCCGTCGGCGAGCGCTTTCGCCCGTTGATGAAGATGTGGTCGCAGTCCCGCTCGTAGGCGATGTCCAAGATTTGCTCTTCCTTGTCGCCGAGCGCGCCGATGGCCTCGTACTCGACGTCGAGACCCGCGAACACCTCGTCGCCGACGTCCGTGGCGAACTGGCGTGCCCCCTCACGCGCTCGCTCGGTGCTGTAGCCGACGTCGCGCTCGGGGATGTCAGCCATCGAGGTGGCGTACTCGCTGAACGCCTCCTTGGTCGTCACGTGCACCAAGAACAGCTCGGCCCCGACCCCGGCGGCGAGTTCGCCGGCTTCCCGGATGAGTTCCTTCGTCGCCTCGGTCCCCTCGACGACCACGAGTGCCCGCTTCATGCTACGTGCTCCGTGAGAAAGGATGGTAAAGCTATCGGTGAAGTGACCTTCGACGGAGTCGCGCGGTCGATCGGTCAGTCGTCGGCTTCCTTGGCGGTAGCCTCACCTTCTGCAGGGCTATCGACCGGACTCTGCCGGGGGACCACGAGGTTGAGTACGAGCGCGGCGAGCCCGCCCATGACGACGCCGGAGCCGAACAGCGTCTGGACCATCTCGGGGAGGTTCTGGACCAGTTCGGGGCGGAACGTGACGCCGAGTCCGAGCGAGACCGCGGCGGCGATGATGGTCGTGTTGCGCTGGGTGAGCACGACCTCGCGGTGGACGATGTTGAGGCCGCTGGTGAAGATCTGTGCGAAGAGGATGAGCGTGCCGCCGCCGAGGACGGGATCCGGGACCGTCGTGATGACCGCACCGACCTTCGGGACGAACCCGGAGACCAGCAGGATGACACCCCCGATGCCGACGATGTACCGGCTGGCGACGCCGGTGAAACTGATCAGGCCGACGTTCTGTGCGAAAGAGGTGTTCGGGAATGCGTTGAAGACGGCCGCGATGCCGCTCATGACGCCGTCGCCGAGCAACCCGCCGCGGACCTGCTGATTCGACGCAGTGCGCCCCGTCTCGGAGACGATCGCCGAGATGTTGCCAATGGTTTCCATGGCGACGATAAGATAGACGGCCGCGACGGCGAGGATCGCCCCGGGTTCGAACGCGATGCCGTACTTCAGCGGCACGGGGACGGCGAACCAGCCAGCCTGCGCGACCGGCGCGAACTCGACCATCCCGAGGAACACCGCGACGAGGTAGCCGACGAGGATGCCGAAAAAGACGCTTGCGATGCGGAGGATGCCCCGGAAGAACTGGTTCAACACGAGCGTCAGGAAGAACACGAGCGCCGCCACGCCGAGGTTGGCCAGCGAGGCGTACCCCTCCGCACCCGGGCCGGCCGACGCCCCGGCGGCGTAGTCGATGCCGGTCGGGATGAGCGTCAGTCCGATGAGCATCACGACGATGCCGTTGACCAGCGGCGGGAAGAGCGGCTTGAACCGCTCGTAGTTCGCCCCGATGAATATCTGGACGAGCGACCCGACCAGCGCCGCGCCGAATATCGCCGGCAGCCCCGCGTCCTCGCCGACGAGCAGCAACGTGCCGAGGAACGCGAAGCTCGTCCCCATCATTATCGGCAGTCGAGCGCCGACGGGACCGACGGGATACGCCTGCACGAGGCTCGCGACGCCGGCCACGATGAGCGCCATCTGAACGAGGAACGTCGTCTGGCCGGTCGCAAGCCCCAGCGAGGAGGCGATGATCAGCGGAACGGCGATGTTGCCGAGGACCATCGCCAGCACGTGTTGGAACGCCAGCGGAACCGATTCGCCGAGCGGTGGCTTCTCCTCGATGTCGTACACGACGCTCGATCGACCGGCTTCGTCTGACTCTGTCATGCGATGCCCGACCACGAGTCACGTTCACACTCACTTAATAATACTGGTTCATTGGCCCGGAGGACGCCGGTCATCGGTACGATGACAACACGGCGGCTTGCCCACTCGAACTCGGTTCGGCGTGTCACGACGGGTTCGCACGGCGAGCACACCAGCTGATGCGGTCGCTGTCGGGTGAGGATCTCATCGGAAAACGTGTCCGTCCTGCGAGTTGCGATGGTGCTCGTTTAGCTCCCACGGTAGGTCGTGTAGCCGCCGGGCGAGAGCAGCAGCGGCACGTGATACGGTTCGTCGGCGTCCACGATGACGAACCGCACCGGGACCGTCTCCAGAAACGTCGAATCGGCCGACTGCTGGCGGTAGTAGTCTCCGACGTCGAACAGCAGTTGGTAGGTTCCGGCCTCCATCTCATCGTCGGTCAGCAGCGGCTCGTCGAGCCGTCCGTCGGCGTTGGTCGTCCCTTCGGTTATCGTCACGGCGTCGCCAGCCGAATCCAGCCGCTGGAGCGTCACCGTGACGCCCGCGGCGGGACCCTCTCGGCTCGTGTCGAGCACGTGGGTGGTGAGTTCTGCGCTCATCGGTTCACTGGTCGTCGAGGTCGTCGCGGTCCATCGAGAACTGCTGGTAGCCGGTCGGTCGATCCGGCTCGCGCAGCACCCTGACGTCCTCGTCGCCGCCGATCTCCTCGCGGACGGCGATCCACGTGCGATTATTAGCCTCGAAACTGACCGATTCGAGCTGTGGGAACCGTTCGAGCACGCGCAGGCCGATCTGATAGATGAGGTCCTGGATCGAGTTCGAGTAGACCTCGTCGAACATGACGTGGGCGATGTCGCGCACCTGTTCGGGCGCGACGTAGCGCTCTGGCTCCTCGCCGAGGGCGTCTTCAGGGTTCTCGTAGTCCCAAAAGATGTCGAGCGAGATGTATAGCGTGCGGTCCTCGCGCTCGGGCAGGGTCGTGTGTTCGTCCTGGACGTAGTCGGTGAACGAACTGCCCTTCACCTTTACCAGCTGTAGGTCGGTGATGCCGCTTGTCTGCTCTTCGAGGGCGTGTCCGTCGTCGCCGCGCGTGATGTAGACCTCACCGAAGCCGGACTCGTCCTCGGAGACGCGGAAGACGAGTTCGCTGGCCTCGAAGTCACCGTCGTCGGTGGGAACCCCCAGTTCGTCGAAGGGGATCTCGTCGGCCGACAGCTGTACGGCGTCGATCTGGGAATACTGGTCGAGGAACTGCCGGCCCACGAAGTCGAGGAACCCCTCGACGGTGGAGCCGTCGTACTCGCCCAGTTCGTGATGGACGAAGTTCTTCATCGTGTCCGTCGCGACCACCATGCTGTTGTCCGCCTCGCTGAACGACGGCAGGAACTCCTCGCCCTCCAGTCGAACACGGATGTCGAGGCCGAACAGCGTGTTCTCTCGGCCGTCGAACGACGACTCCGGAATGGTGCGCACATCCTCTAGCGGCTCCGCGTACGTTCGATAGACGGCGATCTTCTCCTTGCCGTAATTCATCAGCCGTTCACCCTCCTCGGGTTCCGGCGAGCGGTATTTGTTTGTCGTCATCGACAGTTTCCCGTTTCTGCCACCCACTACAAAAGCCTTTATTCATCGTCTATCATGGTGTTCCGTCGTGGCCTTCACGTACGCGAACGCACCCTAAACGAGGGCCGTCCGTCGCTACGACGTCAGCATCTCGTCGAGTCGCAACCGTGCGATCTCGTGTACCTCGTTCAGCGCGGTGCGGAACTCCTCGTCCCGGGAGTGTTCGACGCGTGCCTCCATCGCGCTGCGTATCGCCTCGGGCGATTCGTCGTTCACCGACATGATGAACGGGAACCCGAATTTTTCCTGGTATCGCTCGTTGAGCCGTTGAAACGCCTCGTACTGCTCGGGCGAGAGCTGGTCGAGACCGGCCGAGGCTTGCTCCCTCTCGGAGGCGTCGGTCATCTCGGTTCGGTCGCCGAGGTCGGGATGGGCATCGAGCAACTCTCGCTTGCGCTCCTTCGAGGCGTCCTCGACGGTCCCCTCGAAGGTTCCTTTGAGGTCGGCCACCGACGAAAACGGCTGTTCCGACCAGCTCCGCTCGGCCACCCACGGCGACGTCTCGTAGATGCTGCCGAAACGATTCACGAACGCGTCCTCGTCGAGTTGGTTTGCCTCCTCCAGCGTGAGTTCGGACATGCTCATCCATCGACCTGCCCGCCAGTTAAAACCTCCCCGTTTCGTCCGGCGGATGCCAGTCCCGTTCGCGCGCATGTGAATCACGATATAACTCGAAAAGCGAAAGCGGCCCGCCAGCGGCGGCGGGTCGGCGACCGCAACGCCGCTGTGCGGTCGAACGCTCGCAGAATCGGCTCGGAACACTCTCGTCCCGATTATGTTTTGTGCCGTTCACTTTCACTCACTAACGGTATATCACGATTCGAAACAGGTGTTTCTACCGTAGCTCATTGGAGGTCGTGACACGGTACGTATGGCTTGGCGTCGAACGTCCACCGTTCCCCGTTACCACGCTATCACGAACGCGACATCGGCTCGAATCGACCCTCTCACCGAAACGAATCGACGCTGCGTGCGTCGGATCACTGCTGACTTGACCATCTTCCCTTCGGTGGCAGCGCTTCACGAGTGACGTTCTCGCGACATTCCGTTTCAGAAAGCGAAACGTTCGTTCCACAGAGCGATTCACGATTCGGTCATCAACGGTTCCTCGTTGTGAGGTCCACCATGACAGCGTGACTGCTGTCATGGAAGTCGGCTCGGTTCGACCAGCGCGAAAGCGTGGTGGCCCGCGGGCGCTCACCCGACCCCCTCAACCGTACGAGAGGTTTATCTCGATCTCGTTGACCGCGCCGAGGAGTAACTCGGGCAACTCCGCGTTCAGCTTCGCCCCCTGCAGACGGTTCGCCGGGCCGGAGATGCTGAGAGCGCCGATGGCGATACCGTGTGCGTCGGTGATCGGCACACCGACCGCGTTGAGACCGGGGATGGACTCCCCTCGATTGAACGCGTAGCCTCGTTCGCGTATCCGTTCGAGCCGCTCGAACAGTTCGTCGGTCTCCGTTATCGTGTCGTCGGTGCGGGCCGATAGCCCGTACTGCGCGACGATGTCGCCGACGTACTCCGCCGGGAGGTACGCGAGAATCGCCTTGCCGGCGGCGTGCTGGTGGAGATATCCGACGTCCCCTTCGCGGCTGTCGGTTCGAACGGACTGACTCCCGCTCGCCCCGTAGAGATGGATGCTGCGCCCGTTCTCGGCGGTCATACACCACACCCGCTCGCCGGTCCGGTCGGCCAACTCGTCGACTTTCGTGTGGGCCTCGTGATACAGCGGTCGCTCGTTCCGTGCGGTGAGGCCGAGATCGAGAAATCGAAGCCCGAGACCGTAATTGCCGTCGTCCTCGACGACGTACCCACGACGAACCAGCGTCCCGAGGTGACGATGGACGGTGCTCTTCGCCCGGTCGAGGTCGGTCGCCATCTGACTCACACCGACGTCGTCGTGTTCGGCGACGTATTCGATGATCTCGAACGCCGTCTCGACCGTCGTTACCGGATTCGTGACGTCGTGCATGGTCGTATCTGTCCGCTGCTCCACTTAGTTCTGTTCCCACGAATCGAACGGCTATTCGGGTGAATCGTACGCAGTGTACCGGAATCGACGTTACTGTGGACCGTTCTCGAACGGTTCGCTCGGACTCGCCAGTTCGAACGGCGTGGGCGGGGGTATTCGGGTCCGAACGACCGATAGAACGAAGTTCTTCCGCGCGGAATTCGGGATACTGTCGCACGCACATCGACGGTTCGGTTTCGAGCGCACGGACCGTTCGCCGACTCGTCCGTCGAGTGCAGCCACCCCCACCCATGACACAAGTCAGTACGGAACTCGTCAGGACGCTAGAACGACTCGACGTCGAGTACCTCTTCGGCTATCCCGGCGGGCGAGCCATCGAACTGCTCGAAGCGCTCGCCGATTCGGACATCGAAGTCGTCCGCCCGCGCGACGAACGCGAGGCGAGCGTGATGGCCGAGATGTATGGGAGATTCCACCGCACGCCGGGCGTGCTCACCGGCCAGGGACCGTGGATAGGTTCCATCGGCGCAATCGGCCAGATGGAAGCCAGACTGGGTTCCTCGCCGATGGTCGTGCTCACCGAAGCCTCCGAACGCGGTGACTACTCGACGCTCGCGCCCTATCAGCAGGCCCGCGGCGATTATGGAGGATTCGCGCTGCCGAAGATTCTGGACGGTATCACCAAAGAGTGGTGGTTCCCCCGGACGGCCAACGAAACTCTCAGAAGCACCCAGCTCGCCTTCAAACACGCGACCGCCGGCCGGCCCGGACCGACGGCCGTGATCCTCGACGGCGACGCCGTCACCGCCGACGTCCCCGAAGACGACGACCCGCCCACGCTCTGGTCGCCCGAAGCACAGACCGAAAACTGGGAATCGCGCCCGACCGAAAGCGATGTCGAGCAGGCTGCCGAGCAGCTCGCTGCGGCCGAGTGCCCAGTGATTATCGCGGGCAACGGCGTCCACGCCGCGGGTGCCTACGACGAACTCGAAGCGGTCGCCGAAACTTATGGAACTGTGGTGACGACCTCCTATCTCGGAAAGTCGACCATCGCCGAAACGCACGACCTCGCGGCGGGCGTCATCGGCTCGTTCGGTCACGAGGGCGCGAATCGGGCCGTGAGCGAGGCCGACACGCTTCTCGTCGTGGGCTGTCGACTGAACCCGATGGACACCAACTGGGGAGCCGAATCGTTCATCCGGCCGGACGAGCAGACCATCCTCCACGCCGACGTCGACACTCGGAACGCGGGCTGGGTCTATCCCGCCGACGTCGGACTCATCGGCGACGCGAAGGAGAGTTTGCGCGCGCTCGACGACGCCGCCGCGGCGTTCACACCGGGCAACGACTGGGCGCGCGAACGCGCACGGGAGGCCCGCGAGTCGTTTCGCGTCCCCAAATGCGAGTCGGACGCCGAACCGATCAAACCACAGCGCGCGGTCGCGGGGATCGACGGAATCGTCGACGAGGACACGCTCGTGACCGCCGACTCGGGCAACAACCGGTTTTGGCTGTTGAACTACCTCCAGACGCCTGCTCGACGGACGTACTTCGGCAGCGGCGGCGTCGGCGGGATGGGGTGGGCCGGTCCCGCGGCCGTTGCGGCGGCCATCACGACCGACAGGGACGTCGTTGCGGTCGCGGGCGACGGCGGCTTCACGATGACGATGACCTGCGTCGAGACCGCGGTGGAGTACGGCGTCGCGCCGACCTTCGTGGTGCTCAACGATACGAGTCTGGGTATGGTCCGCCAGATGGACGAGTCGATTCCGGGCGTCGACTTCCACGATACGGACTTCCGCAAAGTCGCCGAGGGGTTCGGGGCCGACGGTGTGCGCGTGCGCGAACCGGAGAACCTCGACGAGAAACTCGCCGCAGCGAAGGCGGCTGATGTCCCCACCGTCGTGGACGTGCGCATCGACCCCGACGAGGAGATGGTCGAGCATCTCCAGTCGTCCTTTTACGAGGAAGTCGGCGGTCTCCACGAGTAACGGTCAGCGCAAGGCTTTTTGCGAACTCGCGTGAGTGTCGAGTCGATGGCATCCAGCGAAACCGTCCTCGTCACCGGTGGTACGGGGTTCATCGGCTCCTACGTGGCGAAATCGTTCGTCGAACACGGCCATAGCGTGGTGGCCTACGACCGCTCGACGGACCCGCACATTCTCGAAAAGCTCGGCGTCGCCGACGACGTCGAAATCCGTCGTGGCGACGTGAGCGAACCCACGGACGTGATGAACGCGGTCGCGGAGACCGGCGCGACGCACATCGTCCACCTCGCCGCGCTGCTGACGAACACCGCCGAATCGAACCCACGGGCCGCTCTCGACGTGAACGTCCAGGGCACGAGTAACGTCTTCGAGGCGGCGCGCACCCTCGACCACGTCGAACGCGTCGCGTGGGCCTCCTCGGCGGCCATCTACGCCCCGCCGGGCAACTACGACGATGGCGGCGACTGGTGGGTCACCGAAGACGACCTCGTGTACCCGGACACGCTCTACGGCGCGACGAAGGGCTACAACGAACACCAAGCGCGCGTCTATCACGAGGAGTACGGCGTCGACCACCTGGCGATTCGACCCACGGTCGCGTACGGTCCCTACCGCGAGACGGGCGGCTCGGCCTTTCTCGCGAACATCATCGAAAAACCCGCCGTCGGCGAGTCCTTCTCCGTGGAGTACGGCGATCAAGAGATCGACTGGCAGCACGTCGAGGACATCGCCCAAGCCTTTCGGCTGGCGGCGTTCACGCCCGAATCGGACCTCTCTCAACGAATCTACAACGTCCGAGGTGAACTCGCGTCCATCCAGGAAGCCGCCGACACCGTGCGAGAGATCATGCCCGAGGCCGACATCGAGGTGAGCGACGAGGGCGAATTGCCCTGGACCCAGCGCCTCGATATGAGCGCGTTCCAGGAAGATACAGGCTACGAGGTCGAATACGACCTCGAAACCGGTTTTCGCAAGTATATCGACGTGCTTCGCGAGGAAGCAGGTCTCGACCCGCTCTGAGGGGGTATGCTGCGGCTCAGTCGCTCGTCTGACTGTACTCGTCGACCCATTCCTTGAGGGTGATGTCCATTGCGGACTGGGTGATGGCGTTCGAGGAGGCCGAGTTCGCGCTCTTGACGAGTTCGGCCTCCAGTGTGCGCTTCGGTACCTCGCCGAGAAAGTGGGGGATGGCGCGCTGGACAGGGATGGAACAGCCGACCTCGTGGGCGAGCGCGTAGCCCGAAATGGAATGCGGGATCTCCGCGGTGGCGTAGCGCTCGCGGTCGGTTCCCGCGAGCAGTTCGGCATCCACGTGGCTGACGTACTCGTAGCACTTCCCGACGTCGTGGAGCAGACACGCCGCGACGATAACGTCGAAATCGGGGTCAGCGCCGTGGAACTCGCGCTGAACCCGTGCCGATTCGAGGGCGATCTTCGTCACGCCGCGGACGTGCTCGACGTTGGTGGTTTCGTGGATGTTCCACGCGTACGGAACATCGTAGATGTCCTGCCAGCCGCCGCGTTCGAGACCCAGCGTCCACGCCTCAACTACGCGCTCGCGGCAGTCGTCGCTCTCGATGCAGTCGAGTTCGGGGTAGGCCTCCCGGACCTGTTCCTCGTAGTCCACGTCAGCCATTCTCAGTAGCCCTCGGCGTCGACGTCGTTCTTCCAGACTCTCTCCTCGCCGATGAACCGCGGCCGTTCGTCGACGTCGAGGAAGTTGTTCACGTCCTCACGGGCTTCGGCAGCGACCTTACGGGTGGGGTCGTAGTCCCGTGAGCCTTCGCTGCCGAGCGCCTCGTGCAAGTCGTCGAGTGTCTCGAAATACAACTCGGCGACGCCGTCGAACTCGGCGTTTTCCGAATCGGTCGGATAGACGGTCTGATAGCGAACGACGCCCTCGATGTTCTTGGCCAGCGGCGAATGGTTGTTCTCCCAGTAGTCTCGAAATTCCTCGTGACTCATTCCGTCCTTACGGACGAGGAACGCCGAGTGCTTGTAGAGACCGTCGGTCTCGCCATCGACGTCGTCCTTCCAGACTCTCTCCTCGCCGATGAACCGCGGCCGTTCGTCGACGTCGAGGAAGTTGTTCACGTCCTCACGGGCTTCGGCAGCGACCTTACGGGTGGGGTCGTAGTCCCGTGAGCCTTCGCTGCCGAGCGCCTCGTGCAAGTCGTCCAACGTCTCGAAATACAGCTCCGCAAGCCCGTCGAACTCGGCGTTGTCCGGGTCGATTGGATAGACGGTCTGATAGCGGACGACGCCCTCGATGTCCTTGGCTAGCGGCGAGTGATTTTGCTCCCAGTAATCTCGAAATTCCTCATGGCTCATTCCGTCCTTGCAGACGAGAAGCGCAACGTGCTTGTACATTCTCGTTGGGGCGTTCGACGGCTCGTGTGATAAAATCACCGGGGTGAGAGGGCCGGGACGGTCTTGCCGAAAGGGCGGGATTTATGTCTCGTCTGGCAGAGGGTGAAGACGATGTACGAGCGCGATTTCATGGAGGGAACGCGGGGGACTCAGGCTGTGGACTGGGAGGAACGCATCGACGTCAAGCGGATGCGCGAGGAGCGTTACGAGAGAGCACTGGAGCGCTTGCAAGATTCGGGACTGGGGTCGATGCTGCTGGTCTCGGACCCGAACATCCGCTACGTGACTGGCCTCGCCATGACCGGCGGGTCGGGTGCAGACCACTATACGCTGCTCACCGAGAACGGCGACGTGGTTCACTGGGACACCGCCGATCACGCCTCGAACCAGCGGTTCAACTGCCCGTGGCTCGACGACATCCGCTACGCCGCACCGGGACTGGGCAACGTCCCGCGCGCGTCGGGGCGCGACTCCGCGCGCGACTTTCTGACCGAGAAGATGGCCGAACTCGTCGAGGAGGCGATGGCCGACTACGGCGTTGCCAAGGAGCCGATGGGTCTCGACGTCGGGAGCACGGGGTTGGTCGACGCCTTCGAGTCGGACGGCGTCGAGGTCCGTACGAAGGAGTGTGTGGACCTGATGCACGACGCGCGGAAGGTCAAAACCCGCGACGAAATCGAGTGTCTGCGGATGGTGGCGGCCATCTGCGAGGCGGGTTTCCAGCGAATCACCGAATCCGCCCGCCCCGGCAAGCGCGAATCCGAAGTCTGGGGCGATGCAGTGGGCGAACTCTGGCGACACGGGGCGATGGCACAGGGTGGCTACGTCACGAGCGGGCCGAACACGTGGCCGAAACATCAGGCCAACACCACGGACAGAATGATGCGGCCGGGCGACATCGTCTACGCCGATTTCTACAACATCGGCTATCTGGGCTATCGGTCGTGTTACTACCGCACCTTCTCGATGGGCGAACCCACGCAGGCCCAGAAAGACGCCTACGAGATCGCCCGGGACAACCTCTACGACGTGCTCGAACGCATCGAGCCGGGCGCGACCACCGACGAGATCACCCAGGGCTTTCCCGATATGGCGGGCGAACACGCCGATTGGTACGACGCCGACGAACACTGGCAGATGACGACCAACCACTGGGCGCACGGGCTGGGACTCCAGCTCTACGAGGTGCCGCTCATCTGGCGCGGTCTCTCGCCCGACCACCCCATCGAAATCGAGGAGGGGATGACGATGGCCGTCGAGACGATGGAGCCGGCTGACCGCCAGGGCGTGCGCGTCGAGGAGATGGTCGTCGTCCGCGAGAACGGCGTCGAAATCCTCTCCCAGTGGCCCGTCGAGGAGATCACCCGCATCGACTACTGAATCGGGATAACTGTGCCCCCACCGGCCATCGGTTTTTCGAGCGCTCGCTCGGAGGGATAGTGCTTTGAGGCTCGGGAACACAGCCCATCGCATGAAGCTCGGCACAGGACTGTTCACCGGCCAGCGACGACCCGACGACGACCGCTCGATGGGCGAGATATACGACGAGATTCTCACGCTCGGAACGGCCATCGACGAGGCGGGTCTCGACAGCGCGTGGGTCTCCGAACACCACTTCGCCGAGGACGGCTATCTCTCGGGGACGATGCCCACGCTCGGTGCGCTCGCGGCCAGCACCTCGAACATCGAAATCGGGACGTGCATCGCGCTCGCGCCGCTCTACGATGGTGTGCGACTGGCCGAGGATACCGCGACCGTCGACCTGCTCTCGGGCGGGCGCACCACGCTCGGACTGGCCATCGGGTCGAACCCCGACGAGTTCGATGCCTTCGGTGTGCCACAGGACGAACGCGTCGAGCGCCTCGAAGACCAAGTGAACCTCCTCCGAGCGGCGTGGTCCGAAGGCCCCTTGGAGTACGATGCGACCTTCCACGACGTCGCGCCTGATGTGAGCGTGACGCCGAAACCCGACGGGGAGGTGCCCGTGATGCTCGGCGGGGCGGCCAAACCTGCCGTCCGCCGCGCAGCGCGAACCGCCGACGCGTGGTGTGCGCCCTCGAAGCTCTCGCTGACCGGCATCGACAAGCGTGTCGAGGACATCCGGACCGTCCGCGAAAAGGAGGACATCGACGGCGATTTCACCATCTATGTGCTCGTCCACGGCTGGGTCGGCGACTCGCGCGAGGAAGCGTGGGAGGCAATGAAACCCGGCTACTTCTACCTCCAGCGCCGCTACGCCGAGATCTTCTCCGGCGAGTCGGTCGACGAACTCGACGAGGAGCGCAAACGGGAACTGAAAGAACAGGCAGTATTCGGGACGCCCGAACAGGTCGCCGAGGAGCTGGAGCGCTACCGTGCGGCCGCCGGCGACGACGTTCACATGATATTCCGGACCTACCATCCCGGCGTCGGCACCGACGCGATGGTCGAGTGTATCGACCGGCTCGGCAACGAGGTCGCACCGATGGTTCGGTGAGACTAGACTGGAGCGCCCGCTTCGACGGATGCCGCTGCGGGACCCGAATCATCGGCTTTTGAGCCTGTCGAGCGGCGTGTGCGAACTGGACCACACATTTATCAACGCGGCTGGGGATGGTGGTGGCATGGGACAGGACGTCACGCGACTTCCCCGGGACGAACTACGCGAGTTGCAGGACGAACGGCTGGCCGAGACGGTGGCGCACGCGTACGAGAACGTCGAGTTCTTTCGCCGGCGGTTCGACGAGGCGGGCGTCTCGCCGGCCGATGTCGAGAGTATCGAGAACATCGAAACGCTTCCGCTGACGGCGAAGGAAGCCTTCGACGACGAGTACCCCACGGGACTGTTCGCCGAGGACCTCGCCGAGGTCGTGCGCCTGCACGCCTCCTCGGGGACGACCAGCAAACCGAAACTCGTCGGCTACACCGAGGGTGACCTCGACGTGTGGGCGACCGTCATCGCGCGCTCGCTCGGCGCGGTCGGTCTCGGCCGCGACGACGTTCTCCAGAACGCCTACGGCATGGGACTGTTCACCGGTGGATTCGGGTTCCACGACGGCGCGACCGAACTCGGCATGACCGTCCTCCCCATCGGGAGCGGCCAGACCGAAAAACACATCGAGCTGATGAACGATCTGGAGAGCGACGCCATCTGTCTCACGCCCTCGTATGCACTCTATCTCGCCGAACGGGCCGCAGAGTTGGGCCACGACCCCGCGAACCTCCCGCTGTCGGTGGTGCTGTACGGGGCGGAGCCGTGCACGGAGCCGATGCGCGACGAAATCGAGAAGCGCCTCGGTGCGATGGCGGTCGAGAACTACGGGCTTTCGGAGATCATCGGGCCGGGCGTCGCGGCTGAGTGTCCCCAACAGGACGGACTGCACATCTGGGAGGACCACTTCTATCCCGAGGTCATCGACCCGGCGACGGGCGAGTCACTCGACGAGGGCGAGGAGGGCGAACTCGTGCTCACGACGCTCACGAAGGAAGCACTCCCGATGGTCCGCTACCGGACCGGCGACATGACGACGCTCGACTACGACACCTGTGGGTGTGGACGGACGGCCGTTCGCATGAATGGCGTCACCGGCCGTACCGACGACCTGCTCATCGTCCGCGGGGTGAATCTCTACCCGAGCGAAATCGAGAGCGTCGTCCTCGAGTTCGACGCGGTGGCACCCCACTACCGCATCGATCTCGACCGCGAGGGGAGCCTCGACCGGCTGGAACTCACCGTCGAACTCGCCGAGGGCTTCGACGGCTCGACGGGCGACCTCGAAGAGCGTCTCGCCGACCGACTGCAAAGCGTGCTCTCGTTCACGCCGGACGAACTGCGGCTGGTCGAACCCGGCAGCATCGAGCGGACGGTCGTCGGCAAGGTCCAGCGCGTCTACGACCACCGATGACAGTAAAAACGTCCTGCTGGCGCTCCGAAACCGACCGGATTCTACCAGCGGATTCAGCTCGTCAGAACGACCGAAGGTTTTATTATAGGACAGCGGACATTCATGGTGTGACTATGCGAAACGTAGACACGGAACCGGAATCACGACGCGCGGGTGCGGCCAACTCCAGACGACGGTTCCTCGCGCTGGCCGGGACGGCGGCCGCCGCGGGACTGGCCGGCTGCACCGGCGGGGGTGGTTCGGGCAACGAAGGCGGCTCGGGCAACGGAAGCGGTGGGGCCGGTTCAGGAAACGGGAGCGGCGGTGGCGGTGGCAACGGTTCCGGCGGTGGCGGCGGAGGTGGCTCGTCGAACCTCGGCAGCGTCACCGTCGGCATCCTGAACCCGATGAGCGGGGCGTACAGCTCGCTCGGGCCGGGCCAGCGAAACGGCGCGAAACTGGCCGTCGAGCAGATCAACGCCAGCGACGAGTACGACGTCGAGATCGATCCGGTGTATGGGGACACCGAGACCAGCACCAGCGCCGCCCAGGGAAGCGCCCAGAAACTCGTTCAGGAGGAGGGTGCGGAGTTCCTCGTGGGGGCGATATCGAGTTCGGTCGCGCTCTCGCTCAACGAGTACGCCGCGAGCGAGGAACTCGTCTACTTTCCGGGGGCGGCCGCGGTGAACGTCACCGGCGAGAGCTGCAACGAGTGGGTGTTCCGCTTCGAGACCAACACGGCCCAGATCGCCGAAGCGATCTCGGCGTACTCGGTCAACAACCTCGGCACGAACGTCTGGTTTCACATCGCCGACTACGCCTACGGCGAATCGGTGTACAACCGCGTCAGCGAACGGATGAAGCAGGCGAACGACAGCTATCAGGAGGTTGGTCTCACCAAATCACAGCTCGGCTCCTCGAACTACGGTTCATTCATCAGTCAGATCAGCAACTCGAACGCCGAGGTCGCGGTGCTCGGCATGACCGGCGGCGACCTCGTGAACTTCGTCAATCAGGCCGCAGACCAGGGTCTCACCGACCAAGTGGACCTCGTGGGACCGACGATGAGTTTTCAGAGTGTCCGCGGCGCGACCGGCAGCAACGCCGTCGGCACCTACGGCGGCGTCCGATACGACCCGTCGGTGAAACTCGGCGACAACCAGCAGTTCGTCGAGGCGTTCCGGAAGAAAAACGACGGTCCACCGGGCAACTTCGCCCGCGTCGGCTATGGCTCCACCCGGCTGCTCGCCCGCGGGATGACCAAGGCCGGGAGCACCGAGCCGGCCGACGTCAGGGACGCCCTCTCGGGCGGGACGTTCACCACCGTTCTCGGCGACGTTACGCTCCGGAAATCCGACCATCAGGCGACCAACCCCGTTTGGATGGGGGAACTCGTCGAGGGCGATAGTGATGTCGCCGACGTGAAGCGCATCAACAAGGTTGGGGGAAAGGAGGCCCTGCCACCCGCCTCGGAGCTCGGCTGCGAGATGAACTGACCCCACTATGGCTACCGTATCAAGCTTCGTCGAGCAGCTCTTCAACGGTCTCACGCTCGGGATGGTCTACGTGCTGCTGGCGGCGGGGTTGTCGATCATCTTCGGCGTGATGGATGTCATCAACTTCTCGCACGGCGAGTTGTTCGCGCTCGGCGCGTACTTCGCGCTCTCCATCGTCAACCCGCTCGGCGAGACCGGCTTCTGGATCGCGCTCGTCGTCGCGCCGCTCGTCGTGGGCGTCATCGGCGTGCTCATCGAGCGCCTCACCGTCCGTCCGCTGTACGGCCGCGACCCCCTCTACCACATCCTGCTCACGTTCGGGCTGGTGCTCATCATCAGCGACCTCATCCAGTTGGTCTGGGGGCGCTCACAGCACCAGCTCGCCGTGCCCGACGTCCTCAACCAGTCGGTCGCCGTCCTCGGCGTCCGGCTGTCGCTGTACAGCTATTTCATGATCTTCGTCGGGGCTGTGCTCGCCGTCGGAACGTGGCTCGTGTTGAACCGGACGACCTACGGCATGATCGTCCGGGCCGGCTCGCAGGACCGCGAGATGGTCCGCAACCTCGGTATCGACATCGACAGCTACTATACGCTGGTGTTCGGGTTCGGGGCCGCCCTCGCCGCGGTCGGCGGCATCGTGCTCGGCGGGTATCAGAACGTCAATCCCGGCATGGGCAACAGCGTCATCATCCCCGCGTTCATCATCGTCGTGCTCGGCGGTCTCGGGAGCTTTCGGGGCGCGGTCTTCGGTGGCCTGCTCGTCGGCGTCGTTCAGACCCTGACGCGGACGTACGTCCCCTTCCTCGAAGGTCTCACTATCTTTCTGTTGATGATCGCCGTGTTGCTCGTCAAGCCGCGCGGACTGTTCGGCAATCCGGAGTGGCAGACGACCGCGCCCGAGGAGGGCGAACTCCTGCTCGGCGCTCACGGGGGTGTGTTCACCCGCGAGACGCGCGTGAAACTCGGCGCGGTCGCCGTTCTCGTGCTCGCGGTCGCCCCAGTTATACTGGTGGCGACCGGCAACGACTACTACGTCTCGCTGCTGAACGAGATGTTGATATGGGCCATCTTCGCGCTGAGCCTCGATTTCGTGATGGGCTACGCTGGACTCGTCTCGCTCGGCCACACCATGTTCTACGGCATCGGTGCGTACGCCGCGGCGCTCGTGATGCTCCATCTGACCTCCTCGCTCGTGGTCGCGCTCGCCGGGGCGATGGTGCTCTGTGCACTGGTCGCGTGGGTCGTCGGTAGCCTCTCGATCCGCGTCTCCGGCGTCTACTTCGCGATGATAACGCTCGCGTTCGCCCAACTGTTCTACAACGCCGTCTTCAAGTTCTCGTGGACCGGCGGCAGCGACGGCCTGCTCGGTTTCGAGGCCGTGTTGGGACTCGGCGGCGTCGGCGTCGCGCTCTCGGAGGCCGAACTCACGCTGGCCGGTCTCACGATTACCCCGACGATGGTCTTCTACTACCTCGCACTCGTGCTGGCGGTCGCCGCGCTGCTGTTCGCCCGGCGGTTCATGAACGCGCCCTTTGGCAGCGTGCTGCGCTCGCTCAGCGAGAGCGAGGAGCGCGCCGAGTTCATCGGCTACGACGTCACTCAGTACAAGCGCCGCGCGTTCGTCATCAGTGGCGCGCTCGCTGGACTGGCCGGCGGCCTGCTCGCGGCGAACCCCGAGACGTTCGTCGTCTCGCCCGACCAGACGCTCTACTGGATCAACTCCGGCGAGGTCATCGTGATGACGCTGCTCGGCGGGATGGGCACGCTGTTCGGGCCGATGCTCGGCGCGGGGGTGTTCATCGGTGCCGAGGACGTCCTCGCCACCTACACCGAACAGTGGCGGATGGTCATCGGCGCGGTGTTCGTGCTGTTCGTGCTGTTCGTTCCCCGGGGGCTGGTCTCGGTGCCGTCGCTGCTGGCACGGCGCTGGGGCGAACGGAACGGTTCACCCACCGGTATCGACGATTCGGAGGTGCGGACCGATGACTGAGACCGTGCTCGAAACCGAGGACCTAACCAAACGTTTCGGCGAACTGACCGCCGTCGATAGCGTCGATCTCACGGTCGATGCCGGCGAGTTTCGCAGCGTCATCGGCCCGAACGGGGCCGGCAAGACCACCCTGTTCAACTGCATCACCGGTGCGCTCGCGCCATCCGGGGGCGTCGTTCGCTTCGACGGCGAGGACATCACGAGCCTCCCGCCTCACGAGCGCGTCCGACGTGGTCTCGGGCGCTCGTTCCAGATTACAAACGTCTTCGGCGGTCTCGCGGTCCGGGAGAACGTGCGGCTGGCCGCACAGTCGGTCGTCGCCGAGTCGATATCCGGGCGCGAGGCGATGTTCCGGGACAAGGAGTCCTTCGCGAATATCGCCGAGCATACCGAGCAAGTGCTCGACCGCATTGGACTCGCCAACCATGCCGACGAGCGCGCCGAGACGCTCGCCTACGGCGACCAGCGCCGGCTCGAAATCGGCATCGTGCTGGCGACCGACCCGAAGCTCGTTCTGCTCGACGAGCCGACCGCCGGAATGAGCAGCGAGGAGACGCGAGCGACGATGGACCTCATCGAGGAGGTGCTCAGCGACCGGAGTTTGCTGCTCATCGAACACGACATCGACCTCGTGATGCGCGTTTCCGACCGCATCACCGTGCTCACGCGCGGCGCAGTGCTCGCGGAGGGTGTGCCCGAAGCCATCACCGAAAACGACGACGTGCGCGATGCGTATCTCGGGGGTGTGCGCCAGTGAGCGCGCTGCTTTCCGTCGAGGACATCCACGCCGGCTACGGCCTGACCGAGGTGCTTCAAGGGGTCTCCTTCGACGTCGAGCGCGGCTCGGTGGCCGCGCTGGTCGGGCGCAACGGCGTCGGCAAGACCACGACGCTGCGGACCATCGTCGGCAACCTCACGCCGAGCGCCGGTCGCATCGATTTCGATGGCGATGACATTACGAAACTCCCGACCGAGAAGACCATCGGGAAGGGCATCACGTTCGTTCCCGAGGACCGGCGGGTGTTTCCCGGACTCACAGTGAGAGAAAACGTCGAGATGGGGCGACTCGGCGTTGCCGCCGATGGGTCGTCGGTCGATGCGGTGCTCGACCGCTTCGAGAACCTGCGCGAGCGCGAGAACAGCTATGGCTCGGTGCTCTCGGGCGGCGAACAGCAGATGCTCGCCATCGCGCGGGCGCTCATCGCCGACCCGGACCTCCTCCTCCTCGACGAACCGACCGAGGGGCTGGCCCCGTTCGTGGTGCGCCAGATCGAGGACGTCATCCGCGAACTCAACGCCGACGGCATCACCGTCCTGTTGGTCGAGCAGAACATCCCCGTGGCGCTCGACGTCGCCGACCGCGCTCACATCCTTGCAAAGGGTGAGATCATCCACAGCGGCTCCGCTGCCGACGTCCGCGACGACGAGGAACTGCTCGACCGCCATCTCGGTGTCGGGACGATGGACTGACCGACGTTCGAGGGCAGTACGATGCGGCGAACTATCGAAAGAGGTCGGACCGATCATCCACTGCACTCCGTTTCGAGTACTCTGTTCAGTTCGCGGCTTTTCGGCCCGAGGTCGCCCGGGAGAACACCAGCATCCGGACTGCTTTTGATAACGTATGATGTCGGAACATGACGGTACAAATTATATGAAACAAAAAATTAGAATTCCAGATTGTACTTTGTTGCTATCTTACTGAGATGCTCGATTGTTATGAATGAATTATTGCAACCGCCAATTTATGGCTTGAATATCCAGAATATCGATTCTTTGATTTGAAAAAATTGTCAAGCTACAATACGGAAGTGTGAATCAATGACTGAAATAGTACTAAAAGCCACTCTTAACAATTTTATAGTATATCGCCAACGACGCCATCGAAAGCAAAGGCCAATGGTGGGCCTCCGCGTTGCTCACGCATCGATGGGTACAGCAGGGCGTCTCAGTCGGAACCTCTCGTGGATACATAGCGTCGCGGTCATCGTCGGGACGATGGTCGGTGCGGGAATCTTCGTCGTCACCGGCACGGCCGCCGAACTCATGGGGCCGGCAGTCCCGCTCGGCTTTCTCGCGGGACTTCCCGTGGTGTTCTCGACTGCGCTCGTCTACGCGGTCTTCATGAGCGGGCCGCTCGGCGAGCATCCCGGCGGGGCCTACATGCACATCTCGCGGACGTGGAACTCGACGCTTGCAGGCTACGCCTTCATCTGGCTGAAGGTCGTCGCGTTCATCGGTGCACAGGCGGTCTTCGCCATCGGCTTCGGCAACGCGATCCGCTACTGGCCCGTCTTCCGATTCCTCTCGGCCGAGTGGTGGGCGATCGCCTTCCTCACAGTCCTCTTCGTCCTGCATCTCGTCGGCGTCGACGTCTTCGGGCGAGTACAGGCGCTCATGACCGGGCTGCTCGTCGCCGTCCTCCTCCTGCTCGGCCTGCCCGGTCTGCTTCAGGTCAACCCCGGAAACTTCTCGCCGCTGTTTCCTGGCCAGTTGTACGCCGACGGGATCGTCGGTCCGTTCGTCGCCGGCACGAGCGCGCTCTTTTTCTCGTACATCGGCTTCGAGTCGCTCGCCCAGACCGCCGGCGAGACGGAAAACCCCCGGAAGACGCTACCGCGCGTGTTCGCGGGCAGCGTCCTCTTCATCGGACTGCTCTACTTGCTCGTGAGCGTCGTCGTCATCGGTATTCTCCCCTGGGAGCAGGTCGCGGGAAGCGAGACGCCCCTCACCGACGCCGCCGCGACGTACTTCCCAGTCGGCACGGCGGGCATCGTCGCGGTCGGCAGCCTGCTCGCGTACGCGACGACCGCCAACGCCGGCTACGTGGCCCCGAGTCGCATCCTCTACGCACTCGGGCGCGACCGACTGCTCCCCGACACGCTCACGCACGTCAACGACCGCTTCGGCACGCCCGACGTCGGTCTCGTCCTCACGTGGGGAATCGCCGTCGCGTTCGTGCTCACCTCGACGTTCTCCTATGCACTGAGCATCTCGCTGGCCGCACTACTGTGCATGTACGTCGCCCACGCGCTCTCGCTCGTCGCCCTGCCCCACGTGAATCCCGCGCTCTACGAGGAGAGCGACCTGCAATTTTCGCCGGCGACGCTCGCCGTCGTCGGGCTGGTGAGCGCCGGCTCGATGCTCGTCTTCCTCACCCAGACGCTCTCGCCCGACACGTTCGTGCCGGCCCTCCGACAGCTGCTCGCCGGCAACGTCGGCGCGGCGCTGCTTTCGAGTAGCATCCTTCTCCTGGGCATCTGGCTCGTCGTCGGTCTCGCGGTCTACGCGGGCTACCGGCTCGCGGCCGACGGCGAACTCCCGGCGCGGCTGCCGTTCGCGTTCCTCGAAGGCGAGTGAGCGAAAGAATACTGTACGCCCGGCGAATCCCATCGGTATGACCACTCTCGACGCGACGCGCGAGGAAGCCATCGCGCGCGACGAACGGGACCCACTCGACGGGTTCGCCGAGCGATTTCACACCGCCGACGGGCTATATCTCGACGGCAATTCGCTCGGACCGCTCTCGACCGACGCGGAACGGACACTCCAGCGAGTCATCGAGGAATGGCGCGAGGAGGGGATTCACGGCTGGACCGACGGCGAGCCGCCGTGGTTCCGGTATGGGGAACATCTCGGCGACCGTCTCGCGCCGCTCGTGGGGGCCGACGAGACGGAAGTCGTCGCCGCGAACTCCACGACCGTGAACATCCACACGCTCGTCGGGACCTTCCTCGATACGATCGACGGTCGGCCGACAGTCCTGATCGACGGACTCAACTTCCCGACCGACGGCTACGCCGTCCGTGCCCAGCTCCGCCAACGCGGGTTCGATCCCGACGACCGGCTCGTAGTGGTGGAAAGCAGCGATGGACGGACCATCGACGAAGGCGACGTCGTCGCGGCGCTCGAAGAGAACGACGTCGACCTCCTCTTGCTCCCGTCGGTGCTCTATCGCAGCGGCCAGCTGCTCGACATCGAGTGCATCGCAACGGCCGCAGCCGACCACGGAGTGCTCTGTGGGTTCGACCTCGCGCACTCCATCGGCGTCGTCCCGCACGATCTCTCGGACGTGGATTTCGCCGTCTGGTGTAGCTACAAGTACCTGAACGCCGGTCCCGGAGCCATCGCCGGCTGCTACGTCAACGAGCGCCACTTCGGGACTCAGCCCGCACTCGCCGGCTGGTGGGGCCACGAGAAGGCGACCCAGTTCGAGATGCGGTCGACATACACGCCAGCGGAGACCGCGGGCGCGTGGCAGATCGGAACAGTACCAATGTTGAGCGCCGCACCGCTGGAGGGGGCGCTCGACATCACCACCGAGGCTGGTATCGACGCCATCCGCGAGAAATCACTCACCCTCTCGGAGTACCTGATGGCGCTCGTGGACGACCGACTCGACGACGAGTTCACCGTCGGCACACCACGCGAGCGGTCCCAGCGGGGCGGCCACGTCGCCGTCGAACATCCAGCAGCCGAGCGAATCGTCGCGGCGCTCGCCGCCCGTGACGTCGTGGTCGACTTCCGCCCGCCGAACGTCGTCCGCGTCTGTCCGGCACCGCTCTACACTAGCCATCTCGACGTCTGGGAGTTCGTGACGACGCTTTCCACCATCGCCGAATCTGGAGATCACGAACGCTTCGACCCGAGTGGCGAAGTCACGTAGCGTTCGCGCTGCCCAACGGCTAAATACCGACCGCCGGAATCCAGTCCAATGCTCTATCGGGAATTCGAGACCCAAGAGGAACTGGACGCACAGTACAACGTGAGCGAGAGCGTCGCGGATTCGACGGAATACGCGGAGTTCTACGCCGAGCAGAGCCGCGAGGTTCGTGCGGACCTCGACTGCCATCTGGATGTTTCCTTCGGCCCGACGGTGGCCGAACGGCTCGATGTCTTCCCCGCCGACCGGCCGAACGCTCCTGTCCTTCTGTTCGTTCACGGTGGGTACTGGCACAGCCGCACCAGTAGAGAGTTCGACTTCGTCGCCCGCGGCCCCGTCTCGGCGGGCGTGACGACCGTCGTGATGAACTACGCGCTCTGTCCTGCAGTATCGATCGACGAGATCGTTCGCCAGACCCGTGCCGCCGTCGTCTGGCTCGCCGACCACGCCGACGAGTTCGGTGCCGACGGCGACCGCATCCACGTCGCCGGTCACTCGGCGGGCGGCCACCTGACGGGCATGCTGCTGACGACCGACTGGAAGGCGAAGTATGAGAAGTCGGCCGACATCATCGAGAGCGCCTGTACCATCAGCGGCCTGTTCGACCTCGAACCGTTCCCGTACACGTGGCTCCAGCCGAAACTCCAACTGACGTGGGACGAGGTCCGGCGCAACAGCCCGATCCGCCACCTGCCCGACGACGCGCCGCCGCTGCTGGTCAGCTACGGTGCCGACGAGCCATCGGAACTGTGCCGCCAGTCCGAGGACTTCCTCGCCGCGTGGCAGCAGGCCGGTCTGGACGGAACTGGACTCTCACAGCCGGCGACGAACCACTACACGGCCATCGAAGGGTTCCTCGACGCAGAGAGTCGTCTCTGTTCGGCCGTCCTCGATCGGATCGAAGGTTGAGATTTTTCGTTACTGCGACCGGTCGACCAGCGCTTCGTCGAGCAGTTCGAGCGGGTGACGTATCTCGTAGCCGGTGCCGTGTTCCATCTGCATCGCGCAGGTCGGACATTCGGTCATCCCAGTCTCGCCGTCGGCACCCTCCATGTGCTCGAACATCTCCGCGCCGATCTCCATCGAGTAGTCGTACTTCTCCTCCTTCCAGCCGTAGGTGCCCGAAATCCCCGAACAGGAGTCACCGACGTCCTCGATGTCCACGCCGTCGAGGTCCGAGAACAGTTCGACGGCCTGCGTGTCGAGTCCCTGATTGCGGGCATGACACGGTGCGTGGTAGGCGAACTCGCTCCCTTCGACCGACGCCTCGTCGAGCGCATCCTCCAAGTCCTCGTGCAGGCGGAGGTACTCGACACCCTCGTAGGTGTGGGCAGCGACGTCCTCGATGCCATCGAGATCGAACAGTTCGGGGTACTCCTGGCCGAGCGCCATCGAACAGGAAGTACAAGAGGCGACGACGTCGGCTCCGTTCTCGATCGCTGCGGCGAGATTTTTCACGTTGGTCTCGGCGTGGCGGCGCGCGTCGCCGAGCATCCCGTTGGCGAACATCGGCGTGCCCGAACACTTCTGTGGCGGGACGAGGATCTCGTAGCCGAAGTTCTCGTAGACCCTGACCATCGCCTTGCCGACTTCGGGCGTGTTGAAATTCGAGTAACAGCCGTGGAAGTACGCGATCCGCTTGTCGGGATTTTCGACCCGTGCCCCGCCGCGGGCGGTCCACCACTCGCGGAAGGTGTGGTCGGCGAATTCGGGGAACTCGCGCTCGCTCGTCACGCCCATCGTTTTCTCCATCGCCCAGCGCGCCGGCCCGAAGTTCATGACGAAGTTCGCCACGCCCGGCGCGTAGGAGGCGAGCCACGCCGACGTGTGGTAGTTCGCGAGAATTCGATTTCTGAGACGCTCGACCAGTCCGTCCTGGCCCTCCCGAACGATCGAGAGCGCCTCTCGTGGACTGCCGTCGGCGAGCGCCGACAGCGCCTCCCGGCCGAACCGTTGATCTTCGACGTACTCGCCACGGGCGGTGTTGTGCATCTGGCTCAGCGGCACCGAGGAAGGGCAGGCGTCGTCACAGCGCATGCAGTTCGAACACGACGTGATCGAATCGTCGATCCCGTGGCCCTCCTTGCGCTTGAGCCGCCATTGCTCAGGCCCCTGGAACTTCGGGCCGGGGAACTCGTCGTCGACTTCGGCGACCGGGCAAGAAGTATCACATGTCGAACACTTGTAGCAGTCGTCCGCGCCCGGACGGAGATCCATTTCGGTCGTCTCGAAGACGTCTACCGGCTCGAACTCGTCGGCGTCGTGGGTTGGTGCGTCGCTCATGATTGAAACTCATCGCTGATTCGCCGCCGCGCCCGCTGCACGGCCGGCCGCGTGGCCGGTCGCGAGCGAGATGCCGCTGCCCGATTTCTCCGCCGCGAAATCCGCCCCGCCGAGGACACCCCCGACGGCGCGGAGGTTGTCGTACTCCACTTTCCCATCCGCATCGAGTGGTCGCAAGTCGTCGTCGACATTGACCCCGAAGCGCGCGAACGGGTGGTCGCCGAACGCCTCGTCGGTGAACCACTCGTATCGGTCGTCGGGATGGGGAACGTGACAGTCGAAGATCGGCTCGACGACTCTCTCGCGATTCGAGTCGATCCCTTTGCCGACCAATCCACCAGTGGCGAGCACGAACTCGTCGGCGTGGAAGGGGACCTGCCGGCCGTTGCGGTCGGTGGATACGCTTCGGACTCGCTCACCGTCCGCGTCGAAGTCCACGACCGGGTTGCCGGTCGTCCGACGGACGCCCGCCGAATCGAGCGCTTCCTGAAATAGCGCTTCGAGCCCCAATCCGAGCAGGCTCGGCGGTCCCATCGGCACCTCGAAGACGTCGACCCCGAGGGACGATTCGAGCGCCTTCCGGACTTCCTGGGACTCCTCCTCGCCGAGTATCGCCGGAAACCCGACCCGCTCTACGTCCCCGAGATGAGGCTCGACCGCTCGCGCGAGCGCGCGCCGTACCGGCGTCGGTCCGCTCGCGGTTTCGACGGGTTCGTCGTCATCGAGCGCGCGGGCGAAGCGCGTCACGCGCGAGTCGGCCCTGAAATCGCCCGGGAACGCGACGGTGACGCCTCGCGTCGTTCCTGGAACGCCGGCGGCAGCGAGGTGATCGGCCGCGAGCGGCGCGTCGAAGGCGGTCAGCGAATCGAACCCCACGAGCAGCGTTCTCCGACTTTGGCTCGCCAGTCCCGGGGCCACGCGCGTCGGGTAGCGCGCGGTCGGTTTCACGGTGCCGCCGTGGGTCGCCACGAGCGCGTTCGCGTCGGTGTGGCTTCCCCGGTAGGCGTCGCCGGTCACGTCGTCGAACAAGGACAGCCCCGCTCGCACGGCGTCGCTGCCGACTCGTCGATAGGGATGGCTTTCGGGGAGAGAGGCGAGCGCGTCGAACGGCTCGGCGACGAGTTCGCCGTCGGCGTAGCCGAGGATGTCGATAAGCCCGCTCGCGTGCCGGAGCGTGCTCTTCTTGTGCGAGAGCAGTCGCACCCGCGCACCCTCGCGGGCCGCCCGGAGCGCGGCCGTCATACCGGCGAGTCCGCCGCCGATCACGCAGACGTCGTCCTCAATCGCCACGCCTGCCCTCCTCGTCGTCGGTCTCTTCGCGCGCACCACCGTCACGACGACCGCCATCGGCTGCCGCTTCCGGCGTGGGACCGGCGTCGAAGCGCGCGTACTCGATCTCGTCCTCCGTGGCCGCCGGATCGCCGTCACGGTTCATCGTGGTCGCGTGGAGCGCGTGGTTCAACATTGCCTGGGAGAGCTGTTCGCCCCAGAGCGCGTGGCGCTGGCCCTTCCAGCGCTCCTCGTACAGTTCGTCGAGCGCAGTTCGTGTGGTCGCCTCGTCGTATGCGGGATGGAGCAGCGCGGCCATCCGGTGGGCACAGAATCCGCCCTGACAGTTGCCCATCGAGGCGCGGGTGCGGATGCGTGTCGCGTTCAGATCGGTGCCCGCATCGCTGATAGCATGGTCGAGTTCCGCACGCGTGACTGCCTCGCACGTACAGATGACGGGATTGGGACCATCGGTCTTCAGCACCTCGTCGGCCATGCTCCCGAGGCGTTCGGTGCTCCGGCGGCCGACCGGCGACCGAAGGCCAAATTCCTCCATGTAGTCACGAAGCACCGAAAAGTCATCGCTGCCCGGCAGTGGTTCGTCGGCAGTGTGACAGGTCGCCTCGACGCCGAGTTTCTCGCAGACGTGATTCGTGATTTGCTCGGCCATCAGCCGGTAGGTCGTGAGCTTGCCGCCCACGATACTCGTCATTCCCTCCAGACCGTCGCGCTCTGCGTGGTCGAGCAGGAAGAACTGCCGCGTGATGTCCGTCGGGTCGGTCGTGCCGGTGTCTGGTGGTTCGTAGAGCGGACGCACGCCCCAAAACGAGCGCAGGGTGCGAGCCTCCTTGAGGATGGGGACGAGTTCCGAGAGGGTGTCGATCATCGCGTCGACCTCCCACTGCTCTTCGGGATAGTCGTCGGGGTCCTCGACTTCTACATCAGTTGTCCCAAGGATGCAGGCGGTTTCGTGGGGTACGATGATGTCGGCGTCGCCCTTCGGCCGGCAGCGGTTGACGACGGTATCCACTTGCCGGGTGTTCATCACGGTCATCACACCCTTCGAGGGGCGGACCTCGACCTCGACGCCCGCCATCGCGCCCAACTGGCCGGCCCACGCGCCCGTCGCGTTCACCACGTGGTTGGCCTCGATGCGCTCGGTCGTGCCCGGTTCGTAGTGTGAGCGCTTGCCCGGCCCGCTCTCGTGGCGCACCTCCACACCTGTTACCCTACTATCCTCGACGAGCACGTCCGTGACCTCGGCGTGGGTCTCGATGCGTGCGCCGTGTTCCTCGGCGTCGGCGGCGTTCGCCACACAGAGTCGGAAGGGGTCGATGGCCCCGTCGGGTACTCGGATCGCGCGCTCGACGTCGCGGGTGAGATACGGCTCCATCGCTCGCGCTTCTTCGCCGGTGAGTACCTCGGCCGGAATGCCACAGGCCCGACAGCCGGCGAGCTTTTCTTCGAAGTAGTCGTCCGCGTCGTCGGCGAGCTGGACGAACAGCCCGCCGGTCATCTCGATCGTGTGGCCCGCAACCTCCCGAAGAATTCGGTTTTCGGCGATGCACTCGGCGGCGCTCTCCTGATCGGAGACCGCGTACCGTCCGCCGCTGTGGAGTAGGCCGTGCATCCGGCCGGTGGTGCCGTGGGTGAGGTTGCCGCGCTCGACCAGCGTGGCGTCGACCCCGCGCAGCGCGAGGTCGCGGACGATGCCACAGCCCGTCGAGCCGCCGCCGATCACGAGCACCTCGGTTTCGGTTGCCATCGGTTCGTGGAGTCATCGCACTCCACGCGCTTTATTTTATCGGTGGGTCGTTGCCAGTCGTAGCTAACAGCCGTCCAAGAGGACTCGAACGGCCGCCAGTCACCGAACTGATGGGTTCGTCGCAACGTTGGCTCCGCGCCACCCGTCGTCCGCAGAAGGCTTATCACTACATACGGTGATTTACGCCCGAACACGTGTCAGTAGTAACAGACGGCGGACGATGGTTCATCGTCGAAACGGGCGACGGCAGGCCGCCTCGTCGATACCGGTCCCGCGCGCTCGATGGCCGACGAACGGGTCGGTACGACGGGTAACACGATGGATCTCGCCGCCCGCATCCGACGGCGTCGGGAATCGGTCGCCGAGACGCGGGTCGTGCTCGACTACCACGCCATCAGCCCCGTCGCTCACGTCGACGAACCGACCAACCGGGGTACGGTGCTCGAACGCCTGTTGGACCACGCCGACCCGGTGTTCGACGGGCGACTCCCGCCGAACGCCTACGTCTGGGGACCGCCCGGGAGCGGGAAGTCGGCCGTCGTCACCGCGCTGTTCAGCCAACTCCGTCGCGTGGGGCCACTCTCGGATTCGGTGATCCACACGACGACCCGCGGCGGGACGAACGCGACGCCGTCGCTCGTCTACGTGGACGCGCGTCACGCGAACAGCGAGTTCGGTCTCTATCAGGCGGTTCTCGACGGGATGCTCGACGAATCGGTGCCCAAACACGGCGTCGGGACGGCGGCGCTCCGCTCGCGGCTGGCGGACACCCTCTCGGACGACCATCGGGTGCTCGTCGCGCTCGACCACGTCGACGAACCCGGCACGCGGTCGTTCGCGGCGACGGTGGAGGCGTTCGAGGGGATGGGGAGGTCGCTCTCGTGGCTCGCCATCGGCCGTCGACCGCCATCGGCGCTTTCGGTCGACGGGCCGCCCGAGCGCATCGAGGTGCCGGCCTACCGCGACCTCGCGCTGGTGGACGTCCTGACCGCCCGCGCGTCGGCGGGGATGGCCCGGCGCGCCATCGAGCACGAACAGCTCCGCCGTATCGCCGTCTGGAGCGACGGCAACGCCCACGACGCGCTCTGTGTGCTGTTCGCCGCGGCCGACGAGGCGGCGCTCGCGGACGTCTCGACGGTCCGCGAGCGCGACCTTCACGCCGGCATGGACGCCCTCCCGCAGCCGTCGGTCTCGCTCGGGCGTGTGTTCGCGCTCTCGGCGAACCGCCAGCGGGTACTGGCACGCCTCATCGACATCGACGACGACCAGCGCGCGTCAGTCGACGCCGCAGCCACCGCCGTCGCCGCCGCACCGGCCGTCGACCTCTCGGTGGGGACGGTGAAGCGACTGCTCTACGAACTCGCCGAGATCGGTATCGTCGAGCGGGTGACCGACGAGCGCTCGTCGAACGGTGCCGGGCGCTCGCCGAGCCGCCTCGAACCACGATTTCCGATCCACGTTTTCCGTCGGCTCCACGCCCTCTCGGACCGGTAGCACCCGCGGCTCGGCGTCGTCCGGGTCGAGGGAACGTCTGAACGACTGGTACCGCGACCTACGCAAGATTTATGTGGATAGACGATGCTGTTTACGGTCGGAACCATGTCAGTAGTAAAAACCGGCCGACGCAAGCGACGGACGGAGAGCGCGCGATGAGCGCCGAGACGTACGTCGGTGCCATCGACCAGGGTACCACCGGGACGCGCTTCATGGTGTTCGACCACGGTGGTGGGGTCGTCGCCAGCGCCTACGAGAAACACGAACAGTTCTATCCCGAACCGGGCTGGGTCGAACACGACCCGACGGAGATCTGGGAGAACACCAAGTCGGTCATCGCCGACGCGCTCGCGGCTGCCGACATCGACGCGAGCCAACTCGACGCCATCGGCGTCACCAACCAGCGCGAGACGACGCTGTTCTGGGACGGCGACTCCGGCCGGCCGCTGATGCGCGCGGTCGTCTGGCAGGACCGCCGGACCACCGACCGCATCGAGGAACTCGAAGCCGAGGGCAAGGCGGAGATGATCCAGTCGAAGACGGGTCTCGAACCCGATGCGTACTTCTCGGCGACGAAGGCCGAGTGGATCCTCGACAACGCCGACCCCATCAAGCTCCAGCGTTCGCGCCCACAGGACGTCCGCGAGCGCGCCGACGACGGCGAGATCCGCTTCGGTACCATCGACTCGTGGCTCATCGACAACCTCACCGGGAACCACATCACCGACGTGACGAACGCCTCCCGGACGATGCTGTTCAATATCCACGAGATGGACTGGGACGACGATCTCCTGGAGGAGTTTCGGGTGCCGCGCGCGTCGCTGCCGGAGGTCCGCCCGTCGAGCGACGAAAACCTCTACGGGACGACCGACGGGGATGGATTCCTCGGTGCCGAGGTGCCGGTCGCCGGTGCGCTCGGCGACCAGCAGGCCGCGCTGTTCGGCCAGACGTGTTTCGACCCCGGCGACGCGAAGAACACCTACGGAACGGGGTCGTTCTTCCTGCTCAACACAGGTGAAGAGGCCGTCGAGAGCGAGCACGGACTGCTGACCACGGTCGGCTTCCAGCGCTCGGGTGAGCCAGTCCAATACGCCCTCGAAGGCTCGATCTTCGTGACGGGCGCGGCCATCGAGTGGCTCGAAGACGTCGAACTCCTTGAGAACGCGATGGAGTCCGAATCGGTCGCCCGCAGCGTCGATTCCACGGACGGTGTCTATCTCGTGCCCGCGTTCACGGGACTCGGTGCACCCCACTGGGACGGCCGTGCGAGAGGCACCATCGTCGGGATGACCCGCGGCACCAGAAGGGAGCACATCGTCCGCGCGGCGCTCGAATCCATCGCCTTTCAGACCCGGGACGTCGCCGAGGCGATGGAGGCCGACGCCGACATCGAGATCAGTAGTTTGAAAGTCGATGGCGGTGCGGTGAAGAACAACTTCCTCTGTCAGCTCCAGGCGAACATCGTCGGCACCGACATCGTGCGTCCGGAGGTCGACGAGACCACGGCGCTCGGATCGGCCTACGCCGCCGGTCTCGCCGTCGGCTACTGGAACGACCCCGACGAACTGCGCGAGAACTGGCAGGTCGACCGCGAGTTCACGCCCGACGGGAGTGCCGACGTCGACGGCCGCTACGAGCGCTGGAGCGAGGCCGTCGAGCGCTCGCTCGACTGGGCACGGGAGGCCTGAATGCAGGCCCTACTCCAGATTCCAGTCATCGGTCTCGGCGTCGAGGAGTTCGCCCTACTGGCCATCGCCGCTCTCGCCGGCGGCGCGTTCGGGGCGGCCCTCGGCGCGCTCCCGGCGTTCATCTTCACCGGGTTCGCGGTCTTCCTCGGCGAGGGTCTCAATATCCTCCAGGGGGCGATCACCTCGAACGTCGGCGCCCTCGACGCGGGATCGCTCGGTGTCGACCTGACCGGTACGATCGGCTTTGGGATGGTCTTCGGCCCACACATCGCCTTCGCCGGCGGGGTGGCCGCCTCGGCGTACGCCGGCAAGAAGTATCCCGAGATGTCGCCCGCCGGGTGGGACTTTCACTTCGGGAAGAACATCCTGTACGCCTTCGGGACGAAACCCGACATCCTCGCGGTCGGTGCGGTCTTCGGTCTCGTGGGCATGCTCCTCAACCAGATCGCGAGCGGCATCGGCTTTCCGACCGACGGCATCGCGCTGTCGGTGTTCCTAACGGCGATGCTCGCACGCGTCGTCTTCGACTACCCGCTGATCGGCTCGCCGGCCGGCTCCTCGCTGTTCGACATGTCGCCGTTCGAGCGCGAGGAGGCGCGCTCGGTGGCCGACGGCGGGACCGGCGACATGCGACTGGCGACCGAACCGTGGCTGCCCCACCAGTACAAGTGGCCCGGTGTCGCGGTCATCGGCGTCGTCGGCGGGGCTCTCGGCGGTTACATCTGGATCGAGACTGGCAGCATCTTCCTCGGCTACGCCTTCTCGGCGATGAGCCTGCTCTTTCTCAATCTCGGCGTCGAGAAGATCCCCGTCACCCACCACATGACGCTGTTGGGTGCGGTCGGGGCCGTCGTCGCCACGGAGATGGTCGGCGGGCCGGTCGTCGCCATCCTCGGGGCCGCCCTCTTCGGCGGTCTCACCGGACTCCTCGGCGAGGCGACCCAGCGGGTCTTCTACTCGCACTCGGGCACGCACGTCGACCCGCCGGCGATGGCCATCGCGGCCGCCATGTTCGTCGTGGGCGTGCTCTACCTCATTGGACTTATCCCGACCTCGGGCTACCTCGGTCTCTAAAACCACCAATCCATGTCACACACACCAGAGCGACCGGAACTGTACGTCTGTACGAACTGTCAGAGCATTCACGCTGGGACCGTCTCGGGCGGTCCGGAGGACCACCAGTACGACGCGCCGGACGACTGTGCGGCCTGCGGAAGCACCGATTTCATCCGGATGGAGGACTACCCCCACTTCGGCTGAACGGCACTGCGAGACGAGCGGCCACCGCATCGCATTCTCATCACGATCTCGAACTCGTCATCGATCACCACTCATCCATCAGCGTCGGCGAAACCGTCGAACATCCCAGGATTGGCCCTCCAGACCACGCTTCGTGGACGAAGTACTGTAACTCGAATCGTCACAAAAGACTGATGCCGATCGAGAGCATAGCCCACACTCGACGAGTTACGAGACTCGCTCGGAGAATGGCCGATAATGAGTGACGCTCGACGAAACCGAACACGGGGGATCGAATCCACGACGACGGAGTGTCCGCTCTGTCGAGATCACGTCTCCGATGGTGTCTACCCACGCCACACGCTCGTTCTCCAGGACGAGAGCGACACCACGCGAAACCGGCGCATCGAGAGCCGCCTCTGTCCGTCGTGTTGGGAGGCGCTGTTCAGCAGCCTCTCGCCGGTGAACCCGTGAGTCGCTACTCACCCGTCCGGTCGAAACACCGGGGATGATTCGATGGTCGAAACACACCCACGAGAGATAGCCGTCACCCAACTCGAACAGTTGGGACTCACCGAGTACGAGGCGAGTACGTTCGTCGCGCTCGTCCGACTCGGAACGGGCACTGCCAAGGACATCGCCGACATCGACCACGTTCCGCGGACGCGCGTCTACGACGCCGTCGAATCGCTCCACGACCGCGGTCTCGTCGACGTCCAGCACTCGACGCCACAGACGTTTACTACCGTCTCCCACGAGACCGCCCTCCGCAAACTCCGCCTCGACCACGAGAACCTCATCAATCGTCTCGACACGGCGCTCGCCCAACTCGATCCCGCCGAGCCACACCGCGAGGAACTCGGCGTCTGGACCACCATCGGCCGGGAGGCGATCGCCAGCCGAGTCGTAGAATTCATCGACGACACCGACGACGAACTCGTCTTCATGACCGTCGACGACCTGCTTACCGAGACCCACCTCGATCAGTTGGCGACCGCCGCCGAGAGGGGCGTCGAGATCCACCTCACGGGCATCTCCGAACCGGTACAACACCGCCTCGAAGAGCGCGTCCCCGAAGCGACGCTGTTCGAGACGCTCTGGGACTGGGAGGAGGCCTCGGCCGGCAGCCTCCTCGTCACCGACGAGCAGACCGCACTCGTGAGCGTGTTGTTGCCCAAATCGAACGACGGCACCGAGGAGACGGCCATCTGGGGAACGGGCGAGTACAACAGTCTCGTGGTCGTCCTCCGGGCCATCTTCACCTGGCGCTTCCAGCACGAAGACGACGAGTGAACATCGTGGGAATACCGCTCACCGAGGAAGGCGATCCTTCGATAGGGATCCAGCTCTGAAAACGCCACACGTCGTGGCTTGCCGGGTACTGGCCGCTCGTCTTCATACCCATTTCACTCCCTTCCATCACTCAACTATTGAGTCGTTCAATCGGTCGGAACGGCGCTCGCACAGGGCGGGCGACATCGCGTGTCCGTGAGTCGGGACGACGGGCCGTGGGCCGACTCGCCCGGTCGAGGGGTATTCATAAACAATCAGTCGATAATCGGTACCGTTCCCGGGATTCGCCGACCGCCGACCCAGTTGCGAGCCGACGATCGCCGCAGAACTGCCCGGCGGTCACGCCGGAACCGCCGAGAGCAACTCGCCGACCACGCTCGGTAGTTTCTCGATGTCCGTCTCCCGTAGGCGCTCGTCACCCACCAGCAAGCGCAATCGCGGACGTCCGACGTCGATCGGCACCTTCTCGGTCTCGATCAGCCCCTGCTCTTCGAGGCGGGTCTTCGTCCGCGAGAACGTCGCCTTGCTCGCCACGCCCGTGTCCTCGCCCCAGTGCGAAATGTCGTACAGCAGTTTCTCGTGTCTGGCCGCCACCAGCAGGCTCACCCCCACTTCGTTCAGAACGGTCGCATCGCGCGTGCTCCCGAGCGTGTCCAGCACTGTCCGGTAGTCCGATTCGACGGCCGAACCGAACTCCTCGCCGAGCGATTCCAGCACACGCGAGCGCGCCGGCGTCCGCAGACCGAACTCCTCGCTGCTCTCCCACGCGCGGCTCCAGCGCTCGCGTGCCGCTCCGACGAACTCCCCGTCGTCGGTTCCGAGCGTCCCGACGAGACCGTCCGGTGTGAGAAGCGACAGTACCGTCTCGTCGGTCACCAACAGCGTGTTCGCCAAGCGCTCGCTCGCCGCCCGCAGTTTCAGTACATCCGCATCGACCAACTCCGCCGTCGCGCTCGCCAGCACGAAATCCTCCCGGAGCCACTTCAGGACGTCCTCACGAACGAGCAAGCGTACCGTCGGTGGCTCCTCGCTCTCGGCGAGTACCTCGACGAGTCGGCTCGTCGCTCGTTCGTCGAGGTTGACCGCGAGTAGCTCCCCACTCGTCTCGTCGACGATCACCCGCAGGCTCTCGGTGACGGACGTTCCCACACGGAGTGATGCTGTGGTCATGTATCAAGAGGAGACAGTGAATCTATATGCCTATTGAGTGATTATCTTATCAATTCGTCTCGGATACGAGGTATTCGAGAACCACATCCGACCGTCCTTACTGGTCGTTCCGCACGGCCAGTTCGATACGGTCGGCCGGCGTGGCGAGCGGGATGTCCCGAAGGCCGGCGACGGCATCGAGAAAACAGGTCCGGTAGCTCGCGGGACCGGCGTGTTCGCCGAACGCGCCGTCGGCGGCCGCCTCGCCGGCCAACCCGAACGCGAGCGTGCCGGCGAGCGCCGCCCGTTCGTCGTCGAGCGCGGCCGCGAACACCGCGAGCGTCATCCCGAGCATGCAGCCGGTGCCGACGACCGCTCCCAGTAGTTCGTCGCCGCTATGGACCTCGAACGCCGCATCGGCGGTCGCGACGACGTCGACCGCGCCGGAGGCGACCACGACGCTGTCGGTCTCGCGTGCGCAGGTGATGGCCGTCTCGGCGATCTCCCCATATTCACCGACTGATTCGACGCCGCGGACGGTCGCGTCTTCGCCCGCCAGCGCCGACACCTCGCCGTAGTTGCCGCTGACGATGCTCACGTCGAGATCGGTCGTCAGGCGTTCGGCCACGCGGTCTCGGACCGCAGTCGACCCGACGCCGACCGGGTCGATCACGACCGGCGTGCCGGCCTCGTTCGCGGCCTCGCCGGCGGTCATCATCGCGCGCTCGCCGCGCTCGCTCACCGTCCCCATGTTGAGCAAGCAAGCGTCCGCACCCGCGACCATCTCGCCGACCTCGCGCTCGTCGTCGGACATCACGGGCAAGCCGCCCCAGTGGAGGGCGACGTTCGCCACGTCATTGACCGTCACCTCGTTGGTGAGCGCGTTCACGAGGGGTTGGGTCTCGGCGACCGCATCCATAGTATCGGCGAGGTCAAGTCCGTCGAGCGCGCTCATCGAGTCACCCCCTCGACTGTGTCGGCGAGCCGTCGCGTCGCGGCTGTCGGATCGTCGGCGGCGGTGATCGCGGAGATGACCGCCACGCCGTCCGCGCCGGCGGCGACGACCTCGCTGGCGTTGTCGGCCGTGACGCCACCGATACCGACGATGGGGATGTCGACGGCGTCGGCGATTTCGGCGACGGTCTCGGTGCCGATCTCCGTCTCCGACTCCGAGACGTCCTTCGAGGTCGTCGCGTAGACCGCGCCGACGCCCAGATAGTCCGCACCCGCGCGCTCGGCGGCCTTTGCGGCTTCGACCGTCGAGACCGAGCGGCCGATACAGCGCTCCGGCCCGAGCACGTCGCGGGCGGCGGGGATCGGGAGATCGTCGTCGCCCAGATGGACGCCATCGGCGTCGACGGCGACCGCGAGGTCGGCTCGGTCGTTGACGATGAAGGTGACGCCGGCGGCCCGCGTCCGCTCGCGGAGGGCCCTGGCGAGGTCGTAGCGTTCGCGGACGGTCGCGTGTTTCTCGCGCAGTTGGACGGCCGTCACCCCGCCCTCGATGGCCGCCGCGACCGTCTCCTCGGTCGAACGGCCGCGCGAACGGTCCGCCTGCGTCACGAGATACGCGCCGGAGACATTCATGAGTTGTATGTGTGGGTGGTGCAGGGGAGTGATAGGGATGTCGGTCGTCGATAGTTCCTCACACTCTCCTCTCGGGCGTCATCGAAGACGGACGAACGAGCGATCACAGGAATTGTCAACGGTCAATGATCGTATTTCATTCATCGACAATAGCAACGTATATAATCGACCAGCGCGAACGTCTCGATGTTGAAGTTTCGTGCGTCAAACCCCGTTCGATTAGTCGTCCTGTACATTGGCCGCGTGCTCGTCCGTGCCGGTCTGCTCGAACCCGAGCGAGCGCGCCGCACCACCGACCTCGCGTGGCCACGCATCATCACCGGTATCGCCCGGATGTCGAAAAACGCCGTCGACATCGCCATGATCGGCGTCGCGCTCGGCCCGATCGCCATCGCCGGCGTCGGCTTCGCCAGTCCCTACTGGGGCTTTGCCTTCGCCATCGGCGGCGGCATCGCCGCCGGCACCATCGCGCTGGTCTCACAGCGCCACGGGGCCGAGCGCTTCGGCGAGATTAACCGGGCCGTGCGGTCGAGCGTCGCCGTCGTGATCGCGCTCACGCTGCCGGTCGTCGCGGTCTGCTGGCTCTTCGCCACTCCGCTGGTCTCACTGCTCGGTGACGACCCCGCAGCCATCGCCTTCGGCGCGGACTACCTCAAGGTCGTCTCGCTCGGCATCCCCTTCGCGGCGCTGAACCTCATCGGGAGCCGCGTGTTCATCGGCGTCGACGACGCCCGCACGCCAATGGTCCTGCGCACCGCCGGCGCGGTCGCGAACGCCGCTCTCAACGCAGTCTTGATATTCGGTCTCGACCTCGGCGTCGTCGGCGCGGCGCTTGGAACCGTGATATCGAGTGCAGCCGTGACCGGCGCGTTCACCGTCGGCCTCGTCAGGGGTCGTCTGCCCGGTCTGCGCACGCTCCCCATCCAGATCAACCCGTGGGGGGACTACCTCGGCAGCGACGTCCGCCACGTCGTCTCCATCGGCACGCCCGTCATCGGCCGCGAACTCGTCTTCACCGTGGCGGAGTTCCCAATGCTCGTCATCGTCGCGCTGTTCGGCAGCGACGTCGTCGCCGCCTACGTCATCGCGCGGCGGGTCTGGGGGCTGATGAACACGCCCGGCTGGGGCTTCGGGCTCGCAGCCTCCAGCCTCGTCGGTCAGGAACTCGGTAGTGGTCACGAGGAGACCGCCGAAGCCTACGGCCGCGAGATCGTCCGGTTCGCGGTCGCGGTCTATCTGGTCTCGGCGGGGCTGGTCTTCGTCTTCGTCGACGAGATCGTCGCCGCGTTCGTCGGCGACCCCACCTCGTCGGTGGTCCCAGTAGCAGTCTCGCTGGTTTCGGCGGCCTGTGTCGCCATCGTCCTCCGTGGGGTCTCCGGCGCGGCCGCCGGTCCGCTCGACGCGAGCGGCGACACCAACTGGACGTTCTACAGCCAGCTGCTGGGACTGTTCGGCGTCGCCATCCCGATCGCCTACGTCGGGGCGACGACCTCGCTCGGTCTCTACGGCCTCTATCTGGCCTTCCTCGCCGAGACGACCATCCCGGCCGTACTCAACTACTACCGCTTCAGCAGCGAGAAGTGGAAGCAGGTGAGTCGGCGCTATCGCTCCGACGCCCCCGCCTGAACCGTCCAGCGGCCCCTCGGCCACGGAAACTATTGCAACCCAAAGAAATATTCACCCGACGCAAACTCCGATTCGGATGGCTTTATATCCATCCAGCCTGTAGCAAATCGTAGATAGCGATGGCAGAAGACGACCCGAAACACGGCATGGGCGAACCGGACTACGAGAAAGATGACCCCGACCGCGAGACGCTGACGACGAACTCGGGCGAACCGGTCCCCGACAACCAGAACAGCCGCAGCGCCGGGCCAGAGGGACCCCTCCTGATGGAGGATTATCACTACTTCGAGAAGATGGCCCAGTTCAACCGCGAGGAGATCCCCGAACGGATCGTCCACGCGAAGGGCGGCGGCGCGTTCGGGACGTTCACCGTTACGAACGACGTGCTCAGCGACTACACGATGGCCGACTTCCTCACCGAGGAGGGCAAAGAGACCGACATGGTCGCGCGCTTCTCGACGGTCGCCGGGTCGCGCGGCGCGCCCGACACGGTGCGCGACCCGCGCGGGTTCGCGCTGAAGTTCTACACCGAGGAGGGCAACTGGGACATGGTTGGCAACAATACTCCCGTGTTCTTCATCCGCGACGCCTCGAAGTTCTCCGATTTCATCCACACACAGAAAGAAGTCCCCAAGAACGGGCTGAACGACCCGACGCCACAGTGGGACTTTTGGTCGCTCTCGCCGGAGTCACTCCACCAGATCACCACCCTGTACAGCGAGCGCGGTATTCCCGCCTCGTGGCGCACGATGAACGGCTATTCGAGCCACACGCTCTCGCTCTATAATGACGAGGGCGAACGCTACTGGGTGCACTTCCAGTTCAAGACCGATCAGGGGATCGAGAACCTCGATCCCGACGAGGCGACGCGACTCGCCGGCGAGAACCCCCACTACCACCGCGAGGACCTCTGGGAGGCCATCGAGGAGGGGAACTACCCGACGTGGACGCTCAAGGTCCAGATCATGCCCGAAGAGGAAGCCGAAGAGGTCGACTACAACCCCTTCGACATCACTCGTGTCTGGCCTCACGACGACTACCCGTTGGTCGAGGTCGGCAAGATGGAACTCAACGAGAACCCCGACAACTTCTTCCAGGACATCGAGGAGTCGGCGTTCTCGCCGGCCCACACGGTGCCGGGAATCGCTCACAGCCCGGACAAGATGCTCCAGGGACGCATCCCCTCCTACGACGACGCCCACCGTTACCGCATCGGCACGAACTTCGAAAACATTCCCGTGAACCGGCCGAAGAACGCCGAGGTGAACAACTACCACCAGAACGGCACGCTGCGTTCGGACGGCAACAACGACGGTGGGCCGAACTACGAACCGAACAGCTTCGGCGGTCCCGTCGAAAAGCCCGAAGTCGAGCAGCCGCCGCTCCGCATCGAGGGCGACGCCGACCGGTACGAGGCCGCCGAGCGCATCGACAACTTCAAACAGCCCGGTGATATGTTCCGCGACGTGATGGACGACGAACAGAAAGAGCATCTGATGGACAACTTCGCCGACGACATGGAGCCCGTCGACGAGGAAATCCAGCAGCGCCAGCTCGAACACTTCTACAAGGCCGACCCGCGCTGGGGACGCGGCGTCGCCGACCGCCTCGGCATCGACATCGAGGAAGCCATCGACGGTGAACTGCTCGCGCTCGACGACGAGGAGGTCGCCCACGCGCCGGTCGTCGCCGAACTGCTCGACTAGTCCCGCGACCCGGTTCTTCTCGTTTTCTCTGCTTTCAATACCGACATCCGAGCGGACGGCTCCCGCGACTACAGCCCGGTCGGACAGTCAACGAACGTCGTTTCGACCCCCCACTCCTCGACGAGCGACTGGAGCGAGCGCACGCCGTAGGTCTCGGTCGCGTAGTGCCCCGCCAGAAAGACGTGGACGCCGGCCTCGCGCGCCTCGTGGTAGAGCTTCTGTTTGCCCTCGCCGGTGACGAACGCATCCGCACCTTCCTCGACGGCCTCACCGAACCAGTCGGCGGCGGCCCCGGTGGCGATGGCGACGTCCTCGATTTCGTCGGGGCCGAATTCGAGCGCCGTCACGCCGTTCTGAGGAGTACATTCATCCGCGAGGCGCTCGCGGAGTTCGTCGGGCGAAAAGCCCGCTGCTCGCCCCGACTGACCGATGTGTTCGTCGCCGAGCGTACCGAACGGCTCGCGATCGTCGAGCGCGAGCGCGTCGGCGACGCCGGCGGCGTTGCCGAGTTCCTGGTGGCCATCGAGCGGAATGTGGGAGACATACAGCGCCATGTCGTGCTCGAAGAAGGTCGCGAGTCGATCGTGGATGGTGCCGGTCGCACGCTCGAACTCGCCCCAGAACAGTCCGTGGTGGGCCACGAGCGCGTCCGCGCCCGCCTCGGCGGCGCGCTCGGCGGTTTCGATCGCAGCATCGACCGCGAAGGCGGCGTGGTCGATCTCGTCCGGGCCGGCGACCTGGAGGCCGTTGGCGCTCGCGTCGAGGTCGGCGTAGGCGTCGGTGCGGAGGCGGTCGTCGAGGCGCTTGACGAACGTTTCGGTGTCCATAACGGGTGTTCACCCGCCGGGGCCAAGAACGCTGGTGTCTATTCTGATTCGGTATCTCCGGGTGCGAGCCGCCCGACCCACGACAGCGCCTCCTCGACGTCGGTCTGGGGCGGCGAGCAGGTGAACGACCGACAGACGTACGCCGTCGGCTCGTCGTCCTGCCATGTACGGTCGGCCCATATCGGCGGCGTTTCGTCGAGCGAGAGCCGGTCGAGCCACTCGTTGAGGTCCCCCTCGGTAGGTGGCCGATGGGCGAGCAGCCGGTGGGGGAGGTATGCACGTCCGATGCGCTCACGCCATTCCGTGGGGAGGTCGTCGGCGACGACCGTGAATTCGAGCGAGCCAGCGGTGTGGCGGTCGGCCGCGAGCGCGAGCGACGCACGCCGGAGCGGGCTCGCCTCGATCGACTCGGCGTGAGTTTCGAGCACCGTCTCGGCGACCGCTTCGAACTCCTCGCCGGGTGCGAAGTGTGAGAGCGCCAGCAGCGTGTCGACGGCCACGCCAGTACTGGAAGGCGTCGACTGGTCGTCGAGCTCCTGCGGGCGCGCGACAAGCGACTCCCCGCTCTGTGGCGTGAAATACAGCGTTCCCTCCTCGCTGTCGAAAAATTCAGTCACGATAGCACGCCCGAGGTCGAGCGCGAATTCCAGATGTGCGACCTCGCCGGTGGTCTCGTAGCAGTTCAGCGCACCGCGCGCGAGGAAGGCGTAGTCTTCGAGATAGCCGTCGATTTTGACCTCTCCATCCTTGTATCGTCGTGCAAGTCGTTTTTCGTCGTCGTTCCAGAGCTGCTCGCGGATGAACCCGAGCGCCGCGACGGCCGTCTCGCCGTAGGTCGTATCGAGTGCGAGACCGGCCTCGGCGAACGCCGAAATCATCAATCCGTTCCAGCCCGCCAGAATCTTCTCGTCGCGGAGCGGACGCGGGCGCTCGGCCCGCGCCGCGAAGACCGCCTCGCGGGCGCGTTCGAGTTCGGCCTCGATTTCCTCCGTGGTCGTTTCGTGCTCGTCGGCCAGTTCCTCGACGTCGCCGCTGAGCGTCAACACCGTCTTTCCGCCCTCGAAGTTGCCCGTCTCGGTCACGCCGTACCGTTCGCAGAACAGTTCGGCGGCGAACTCGTCGTCCACGGTGTCGTGGATTCCCTCGGGTGTCCAGACGTAGAAGGCACCCTCCTCGCGCTCGCCGGATGCGTCCTCGCTTTGGGCGTCGAGCGTGCTGAAGAATCCGCCATCGGGATGGCGCAGTTCGCGCTCGACGAAGCCGAGCGTCTCGCGGGCGATTTCCGCGTAGCGCTGCTCGCCGGTGAGACGATAGCCCGCAAGGTAGGCACGAGTGAGTTCGGCGTTGTCGTAGAGCATCTTCTCGAAGTGGGGCACCGTCCACTCGCGGTCGGTCACATACCGATGGAAGCCGCCGCCGGCGTGGTCGCGCAGCCCTCCCTCACCCATCGCGTCGAGCGCCTCGCGGGCGACCTCACCGAAGACCTCCCTGCCGGTGCGCTCGTGGGCCTGCATGAGGAGATGAAGCCGCCCGGTCTGAGGGAACTTCTGACCGCGGCCGAATCCCCCATACTCGCGGTCGGCGTTGCTGACCGCGCGCTGAGCAGCGGTTTCGAGTATTCCGTCCTCTATCTCGCCCGGCGTTTCGGGTGTGTCCTCCAACTCGCCGGCCATCGCGTCGGCCCACTGGTCGGCCCGGCTCTCGATGTCCTCGCGCTCGTTCTCCCACGAGTCGGCGATGTTCTCGATGAGGTCGAGAAAGCCCGGCTGGCCGCGTTTCGATTCACGGGGGAAGTACGTGCCCACGTAGAAGGGGCGGCCGTCGGGCGTGAGCCAGACCGACAGCGGCCAGCCACCCCGCCCGGTGACCATCCCGCACACGGTTTGATAGAGTCTGTCGAGATCGGGCCGCTCCTCGCGATCGACTTTGATCGGAACGAAGTCGTCGTTAAGCCGTTCGGCCACTTCCCCACTCTCGAAACTCTCGTCGGCCATAACGTGACACCAGTGACACGCCGAATAGCCGATCGAGAGAAAGATGGGGGCGTCGCGTTCGCGGGCCGCGTTGAGCGCGTCGTCGTCCCACGGCTGCCAGTTGACGGGGTTGTCGGCGTGCTGGCGGAGATAGGGACTCGCCTCCTCGTCGAGCCGATTGCGGCTGGTGCTCATGGGTCCGATAGACGTCCCAGACGGGTAAATCTCGTCCGTCGCCCCGTTTGCCGGCAGCAGGTTCTTGGCCGGCGCGAGTGGAGCACCGAGGATGGGAGAGCATCTCAGCCGCGAGCAGACCGAGGCGTGGCTCGACGAAAACGTGGTGCAGGGCATCGAGCACCAGTCGGGCGACGGGACCGAGTACAACCTCCAACTCCAGCTGTCACGGCTCCCGCTGCACGTCATCAAGGAGGAGACGTGGGGACCGCTGCGCGTCGTCGGCGAGTGTGCGTTCGACACCGACCGCGTCGCGGCGCTCGTCGAGGACGCCGGACGTCGCCAAGAGCTACTGCTGCGCCTGAACCCGGTGCTCGTGGGTGCACCCGGGTTCTATACGTTTCTCGACGACGAGGGCGACCCGTGTGACTTCCCGCACGTGCACTCGATTCTGCTCGAAGACCGCCTCTATCCCGACGGCGCGAGCCAGCAAGCGCTGATGGCGTCGGTGATGGCGACGGCGAGCACGATGCGCTCGATTCAGAACACGGCCGCCGCGCTGCAAAACCAGTCACGCCAGCGCACACGCGACGACGCGACGGAGTAGTACCTTTTATCCCCATCCACCGCGGCCTCAGACACCGAGGTCGACGGTGAGCCGCTCGATGTGGACGACTTCGGCGTCGTTTTGGACCATCTCGATGACCGAGCCGTGCTGCGAAACGTCGGTCTCGATGGCGGTGACCGAAACGTCGTAGCCCGCATCGAGCGCGCCCTCGACGAATCCGATGGCCTCTCTGGGGTCGAGGTTTTCGAGCACGACCGATAGCGACTGGCCGGTGTCGTCGGTGCTCACCTCGTCGAGTCTGTCGGCGGCGTCTTCGAGCGAGCGGTCGTCCATGTCGATGGTCACGTCTGCCATACAAGGTCGACTCGGCCGAACGGGATAAACGGCGGGGAACGCCCTCAGTTGACCTCGTTGTGCATCGCGTCGATGACCTCGTCCAGATCGGGTTCGCCGCCGCCGGGCTGTTCGCCGTAGGAGAACTCACCGTTCCCGTCCACGGATTCGCCCTGTGTCCAGCGCTTGCCGGGATCCGGTCGGTCCTCGACGTGCGTGGACATGAACTCGTAGTTGTGCTCCTGGTTTTCCTTCTCCTGGGGGAAGCTATTTGGAATAGGGACGTGGTCGTCCATCGTTTCGAGCGCGGCGTGCCACTGGTTCTGGTGCATCGTATCGCGCGCGACGAGATACGAGAGCATGTCCTGCATCCCCTCGTCGTCGGTCATCTCGTAGAGGCGTGTGGCGAGCAATCGACCTGTGGACTCGGCCATCACGTTCGCGTACATGTCAGCGGCGAGGTTGCCGCTGGCGACGACGTACCCACCCGAGAAGGGTGTGCCGTTCGAATCGACCGGCATCGCGTGGAGTCCCGCCGAAAGTGCCTGTCGGGGCTGGCCGCTGTCCATCATCTCAGCGATGACCGGGTCCTCGCGGGCCTCCTCACGCTGTGCGTTCGAGGCTCCCTGGAGGTTCTTCGCCACGGCGGTCGAGAGCATCTCGATGTGGCCGAGTTCCTCGGTCGCCGTCTCCATCAGGAGTTGGCGGTACTCCTGTTTCTCGGCCGGCACCGCGAAGGCCTGGAACATGTACTGGAGCGCGACGCGCATCTCGCCCTCGGCCCCGCCGATCGCCTGCTGGAGCATCTTCGCAAAGCGCGGGTTCGGCTCCTCGACCTCTACCTCGTACTGGAGTTCGTCGTCGTGGTAGAACATCGGTGTTGACCTCACCGAGAACACGATCGAGAACCGAATAGCGGCCGTGCCTGCGAGTGCAACCGATCGCGACGAGCGGGTCGATTTGCCGGTCACACCTACCGATTTCGTGCGGCCACGAGCGATTCAGCCCCGACAATCGTTTGAGCGTCGCCCGTCATATTGATGTATGAGACACGTCACGGTCGACGGTGTGGACGTCCCCGCGCTCGGCTTCGGCACCGCCGGCATGGACACCGACGAGGAGCGCCAACGGGCCGTCGAGGCGGCGCTCGGGGCCGGCTATCGACACATCGACACCGCACAGATGTACGACAGCGAGTCCGCGGTCGGAGCGGCGGTCGACGAGTCCGACGTCGCGCGCGAGGAGTTATTCGTGACGACGAAGTTAACACGAGACAACCGCGCATACGAGGCAGTCATCGATTCGACGCACGACAGTCTCGACCGCCTCGGCATGGAGTACGTCGATCTGTTGCTCATCCACTCGCCCGACCAGAACGTCCCCCACGAGGAGACGCTCGACGCGATGAACGAACTCGTCGACGAGGGGCTCGTCGAGCACATCGGCGTCTCGAACTTCTCGGTCGAAGAGACACGAAACGCCATCGACCACTCGACGGCACCGATTTTCACCAATCAGGTCGAGTACAGTCTCACCACCCATCAGCCCGACCTCCTCTCGTTTTGCATCGACGAAGACGTGCTGCTCACCGCCTACAGCCCGCTCAAACTCGGCGCAGACCTCGAAGACGAGGAACTCGCAGCCATCGCCGAGGCGCACGGGAAGACGGTCCGACAGGTCGCGATCCAGTGGCTGCTCCAGCAGCCGATGGTTGCGACGATCCCGCGGTCGTCGAACCCCGACCACATCGAGCAGAACAGTGCTGTCTTCGACTTCGAGCTCTCCGACGAGGAGATGAGACGCCTCTTCGAAATCGGCGGCGGCATCAACGACGACCTCGCCACGAAAATCGGTCTCTGAGTCTCTGTACTGTTCGAACGGCTCTCGGCCGTACCGCGGTCCGGCACGGTCCACGAAAGACAACGCTTAGGTCGCCCGCGCCGGCCCACTTCCCATGCACGAGACCGTGCTCCTCGTCGGCGGCGGCGGGCGCGAACACGCCATCGCGCGCAGCCTCGCCGGGAGCGACGCGGAGCTGTACGGCTGTGCGGAAACTCGCAATCCGGGCATCGCCGACCTCGCGGCGGGGTTCGAGACTTTGGACACGACGACCCCGCAGGCCGTCGTCGCCTACGCCGAAGAAGTCGACGCGACGCTCGCGGTCGTCGGTCCCGAAGCTCCCCTTCAGGCGGGTGTCGCCGACGCGCTCGCCGAAAGTGGAGTCTTTCCGTTCGGCCCGCGGGCCGACGCGGCGCGCATCGAGACCGACAAGGCCTACCAGCGGCGGTTCATGCGCGAACACGACATCCTCGGCTGTCCCGAGTTCGCGACGTTCGACGATATGGAGCGTGCCTGTGAGCACATCGACGAGAACGACGGTGATCTGGTGGTGAAGCCCGCCGGCCTCACCGGCGGGAAGGGCGTGCGCGTCATCGGCGAGCAACTCACCTCCGAAGGGGCGAAGGAGTACCTCCGAGAATCGGAGTACGACCGCGTGGTGCTCGAAGAGCGCCTCGTCGGCGAGGAGTTCACCGTTCAAGCTCTGGTGGCCGATGGCGAGGTGCGCGCGACGCCGGCCGTGCAGGATCACAAGCGTGCCTACGAGGGTGACGAGGGACCCAATACTGGTGGAATGGGAAGTTACAGCGCTGCCACGCGCGAACTCCCGTTTATGACCGAGGCGGACTACGACGCGGCCGTGTCGATCATCGAAGAGACCGTCGACGCGCTCGACGACTACACGGGCGTGCTCTACGGCCAGTTCATGCTCACGGCCGACGGACCGAAAGTCGTCGAGTTCAACGCGCGCTTCGGCGATCCCGAGGCGATGAACACCCTTCCGGTGCTCGAAACGGATTTCCTCGACGTCCTCACGGCGGCCCGTGACGGCGACCTCCTCGAACTCGCCTTCGCCGACCGAGCCACGGTCTGCAAGTACGCCGTCCCGGCTGGCTATCCAGAGAACCCCGGTGCCGGTGCGAAGGTCGACATCGATCCCGAGAGCGCGGGCGACGCGCTGCTGTTCTACGCGAGCGTCGATGAGCGCGACGACGGCATCTACACGACCACCTCGCGGGCGTTCGCGGTCGTCGGGGTCGCCGAAACCATCGAAGAGGCCGAGGAAATCGCTGCCGACGCGCTCGCTTCGGCGGACACGGCGGGCCTGCGGATGCGCCACGACATCGGCACGGCCGACCTCGTCGAGTCGCGAATCGAGCACATGGCCGACCTCCGCGAAGACGAAGGCTGATGGGTCGCCACGACCGCCTCACTGTCCATCCGACGCCCGGCCGACGAAACTCGCTGTGGCACTGGCCCGAGGCGAAGACCGTGTGGCGCATCATCTATAACTACGTCTTCGTGCTCGTCGCGCGCATCGCACCCTCGCTGCGCGTCAAGAACTGGGCACTCGGGCGCATCGGCGTCACGGTCGAACAGGGTGTCTCGTGGGGGCTCGAAGCCACCCCTGATGTTTTCTGGCCGGAACTGATCACCCTTCGAGAGGATGCCATCGTGGGCTACGACGCAACCATTCTCTGTCACGAATTTCTCCAAGAGGAATATCGCACGGGAGAGGTGGTCGTCGGCGAGCGCGCGATGATCGGCGCGGGGACCATCGTGCTCCCGGGGGTGGAGATCGGGACTGATGCGCGCGTGGCCGCGAACTCGCTGGTCGCAGACGACGTTTCGCCCGGCGCGACGGTCGCGGGCGTGCCGGCAACCGAACAGTAGGAGTCGAGTACAGGCAGTTTTATACGACAGCCATCGTTCGCTGCGAACGTCTCAATGAGTAGTAGCCACACGGGTGATTCGTCCGACGACCCGGAATGGTCGCTGGTCGGTCCCGGTCTGCTGGTCGCCGCGACCGGCGTCGGTGCCGGTGACCTCGCCGCCGGCCTCGTCGCGGGCAACAGGTATGGACTGAACTTCGTCTGGGCCGTGCTCGTCGGCATCGTCATCAAGTTCGCGCTGAACGAGGGCGTCGGGCGCTACCATCTGGCGACCGACGAGACCATCCTCGAAGGGATCCACTCGCTGGGGCGGTGGGCGAGCGGCTTCTTCGGCGGCTACTCGCTCCTGTGGGGATTCGTCTACGGCGCTGCGGTCAGTTCGTCGGCGTCACTGGCGGCGAACGCGCTCTTTCCGGCCATCCCCTTCTGGGTCTATCTGGTAGCGCATCCCATCCTCGGAGCCGTGCTGGTGCTGGCCAACCGCTACGAGACCTTCGAGAGCGTCATCACCGTCTTCATCACGTTGATGGTCGTCACCGTCGTCGGCTCCGCGATCGCCGTGTTGCCCCAACTCCCGGAAATCATCGGGACCGGCGTCCCCTCGCTGCCGGAGGGATCGATCATCTATGCGCTGGGACTCATCGGCGGCACCGGTGGAACGATCACGATGGCATCCTACGGCTACTGGCTCGCCGAGAAGGACTGGGACAGTCCAAAGTACATCCCGGTCATGCGCCGCGACGCCTCCTCGGCATACCTCATCACCGGGCTGTTCGTCATCGCGCTGATCGTCATGAGCGCGGCGCTGCTCTACGGCACCGGCGCGAGCGTCTCCGGCGAGGACGGACTGGTCGCACTGGCCGACAACCTCGGTAACCAACTCCACCCCGCGCTCCGGTATGCGTTCCTGATCGGTTTCTGGTCGGCCTCGTTCACGTCGCTGCTCGGCACGTGGCACGGCGTCTCGTACCTGTTCGCCGACTTCGTGGGCGAGTTCTCCTCGAACCCGGTCGAAGCTGATCAGCTTCGTGACACCAACGCGTACACGTTCTACGTACTGTGGCTGACGTTCCCGCCGCTACTGCTGCACTTCCTCGGCGAGCCGGTGTTCATAATCATCATCTACGGCGTGCTCGGTGCGGTCTTCATGCCGTTTCTGGCCATCACACTTCTGTTGTTGCTCAACTCGGACCGCGTGGCCGCCGCGTACAGGAACGGCGTGGTGTTCAACGCGCTGTTGACCATCAGCGCGATCCTGTTCGTCGTCCTGCTGGCGAACGAACTCAGCACGCTCGTCACGTGAGGAACTGCCGACTCGACGAGTCGGCGACCGACGATCGTTCTCCGCGACGCGAGACGTCGTCGACGGAAACGGCCCGCAGGGAGTTCTACGGCGACTCGACGAGTCGATAGCGGTACGGCTGGCGTTCGATGACCTCGACGGCTCCCGTCTCCGCTCGCCGCCCCAACACGGTGGCCACGCGGTGGGGACTGTCGAGCGCCGCGCCGCGTGCGTCGAGAAGGTCGTGAATCTCGCGGGCAGTCAGCGGTCTCTCGACTCCCGCCTCCGCGAGCACCGTCCGAATCCGCTCGAATCCGTCACGGCGGAGCTGCATACCCACACCATGTGACGGAGACACATAACGTCCCGTCAGACGACCGTCTGACGGGGTTTCGGTGTATCACCGGACGGCGGGTGGGCGACGACGAACGCGCCGTCAGACGGGTCCGTCCATCTCGTCTTCGAAATCGCGCTCGCGGCGGTAGCGCTCGACGAACTCCGTGACGTCGAAGGCGTGCATCTGCTCCTCGAACTCGCCGGTCGCCTCGGCGCTGTCGGCGTGGCTCACCGCGTGCTCCATCAGCTCGACGACGAGTTCGACGACGACTTCGTGGAGGCGTCGCGCATCGAAGTCGGCGATCCAGACGAGCGCGTAGCCGACGCTGCTGTCCTCGGAAACGTCCTCGGCGACGATCTTCTCGGGGAACTCTTCGAGGACGACGCCCATCAGATGTATCGTATCGAACTCGTCGCCATCGCTGGGTTCGATGGTCTCACGGAGAACGCCGACGAGCGACTCGGGGACGAACCGACTCGGCGGGTGGACGTCCATCACGACGGCGTGGCGTGCGCCACACGGGCAGTCGAACTCGCGCACCCCCATGTCGAGGTCCGAGACGGCGACCGACTCGCCACACGGCAACGAGATGTCGCCCCCGCGAGCGCCGGGGACACGTGGCTCGGACATGGTCGTGGTTGGCGTGGCGTGCGGTTAAAGGCCGTGGTGGGCGGTCGTGTCCCCGCCCGTCGCTGTCGATCCGTCGTCACCCGTCTCGCCTCCGCGCTCGGCGCGCAACTGGTCGTAGGCGCGGGCGGCGACGGCGATGCCGAAGACGGTGGTGAGCGCGCTCAGTACGACACTCACGACCGTGACGGCGATCGTCGCCAGCCCCGGCGACCCCGCCGCGGCCGCGAAGCCGATGATGGTTCCGGGAATCGAGACGAGGAGACCGATGAGCCAGATGGCCACGGCGAGGGCGAACAGTCCGATGCGGTGGCCGCTCGTCAACTGCCAGCTATCGGTCAGCGCGTCGACGAAATTCTTGTTCTCGACGGCGATCTCCTGGCGCACGAAGAAAAACGAGGTGGCGAAAAACGCCGCGACGAGCGGCCCGCCGATGAGCAGCCCGATCAGCCCGATGACGCCGCCGATGACCACGATGAACCAGACGACGATCCCGCCAACGAATCCGTTCAGCGTGGCCCAGACGATGTTCTCACGCACGAACGCGCCGGGAATCGACTCTGTGTGCTCGCTCACGAGCGTGCGGACGGCGACGATACGGAGCGCTTCGGCGACGAAGGGGGTGAGCGCCGCCAGTGGGACGGCGAGTAGCAGCGGAATCGGGAGCGCGAGCGGCTGTGAGCCGGTAAAATCGTCCATCTCCGTCGGGGGCGTGCCCGCTCCGCCAGGACCGCCCGGACCGGGCGGTGGTGTCTGCGTCGGAAGGTTGCCGAGCCGTTCGAGCAGTTGTACCGCCGCCGTCTGGGTGAGCACCGCACTCACGAGACCGAAGACGGCGAACGCGCCCACCAACAGCAGGCCGTTGCGCTTGAACGTCCGCGAGAAGCCGTTCCTGATCGCAACGTCGATATCGAGCGTCATGTTTCGACCCCGGACGACCGGATATTAAGTGGTTCCCTTCGGTGGGTTACGGCCAGTCGTCGCGCGACTCGGGGTCCGTCGCCTGCTCATCGGTTTCGGACTCGCCGAGCGTCCAGCCGGCGGCCGCGGCCGCCTCGTCGACCGGGAGATACTCCCACTCCAGCTCCTCGGCGAGTTTCTCGTCCTCGTCGTCCGTGCCGACGAAGACGTGGCGTTCGGTGTCGAACTGCTTTTTGACGTTCTCCAAACTCTCGCGTCGCCCGCGTGGTCCCGAGAAGAAGTCCTGTCGGATACGGTTCTTCCGGGTGAAGTTCGTCACGACGTAGGTCGGTTTTTCGGAGATCACTCCCACGTACTCGGTCCACCGGCGCGCGCCGGAGAACACCTCGGTGGGTTCGGCAAGCGCTTCGAGCGCGCTGAGTTCGAACGCCAGCGTCATGTCGCCGCTCCCGCCTTCCATGGCACGACTCCGACAGCGGCGAGGAAAACGCCTTCGATGGCTGGTCGAAAACTACTGCTCGGCGGCCGGTGCGAGGTCGTCGAGGTCGACTTCCTCTCGCATCAACACGTCCTTCTGGTCGGCGACGACGCGCTCGTCGCGGATGAGTTTCTTGTACTTCGACTGGGGCGCGAGGTCGCCGATGAGCACGCCGCCGACGATTTTTCCATCTTTGAACGCGAGTCTGCGCCACTCGGTGTCGGAAAACTTCGCCTCCGCGTGGTCGTCGCCGATCGTCGGATGGCCGAAGGAGAGAAAGGGGAAATCGAAGTGTGTGATCGAATAGGAGGATACCCAGCGGAACTCGGCCTCCTCGCCATCGGCGACCATGTTCGTACCGGCAATCGACCCCTGCTCTCTGGCGCTGCCCCACGAGCCGTTTTGGGCGTAGTCGTCGAGGATCGTGTCGTAAAACCGCGTGAGGTCGCCCGCGGCGTAGACGTCGTCGACTGAGGTCTGCATGTACTCGTCGACGACGACGCCGTCGTCGAGTTCGATGTCGGTGTGCTGGAGGATTTCGAGGTTGAAATCGAGGCCGATGGCGACGCCGGCGAACTCACAGTCGTAGGTGTCGCCGTCGGGCGTCACGGCCGCGCTGACGTGACCCGAATCGTCGACTTCGAACTTGTCGACGCCGCTGTTGAAGACGGGAGTAACGTTGTTGTCCTCCAGCGCGCCGTGGATGATGTCCGCACCGTCCTCGGAGAGGGCGTACCGCCACCAGTTCTCGCCGCGCATCAGGTAGTGGGCCTCGACGTCCTGAGCACCGCAGATGGCCGCGAAGTCGATACCCAACAAGCCGGCACCGACGACGACGCCCGTGTCGGCCGCCTCGGCGCGCTCGGCGATACCGCGGGCGTCCTCGAACGTCCAGAAGTGGTGGATGCCCTCGGCGTCGGAGTTCGGGACCGGGAGTTGGACGGGCGTGCCGCCGGTGGCGAGCAGGAGTTTGTCGTATTCCAACTGGTCGCCCTCGTGGGTGTCGACGGTGTGGGCGTCGGTGTCGATGTTTGTGACGAGCGTGTCGAGTCGGAGGTCGATGTCGCGCTCGTCGTACCAGTCGGGCTGGTGGATTGACATCGGTGCTTCGGGCAGTTTGCCCTTGGCGAACTCCTTGATGAGGATGCGGTTGTAGAGCGCCTCGCCCTCGTCGGTGATGACGACGACGTCGGCGTCGGGTGCGTCCTCGCGGATGGTCTCGGCCGCAGAACTGCCCGCGATGCCGTCGCCGATGATCACGTACGAATCGGTCATGGGGAGGCTTCGACGCCCGGGGTAATGTGAATTGCTATCTCCGCAGTCGGTTCGGCGGTCGGCACGGCCGACGCCCGCCGGTCGCTCGTCCTCCGGGGTCGGCGCTATCCCTGTGTCTCGCCGCCGTCGACGGGCAGCGCGTGGGCGGTCACGAACGAGGCGTCGGCAGAGCAGAGCCAGACGATGGCGCTCGCGATCTCGTCGGGCTGTGCCGGCCGGTCCATCGGCACGTCGGCGGTGACCGCGTCGCGCTCTTCGGGCGAGAGCGACGCGATCGCCGCCGTCTCGACGACGGCCGGGCAGACGGCGTTGACCCGCACCCCCTCGGTCGCGTACTCGACGCCGGCCGAACGGGTCAGTCCGACGACGCCGTGCTTGCTCGCCGCGTAGGGCGTCCGCCCGGGGCTGGCCTCGATACCGGCCACCGAGGCGACGTTGACGACCGCCCCGTCGTCCTTGCCGTCGAGGATCGCCGGAATCTCGTGTTTCATCCCGAGCCACGTCCCTTTCTGGGCGATTTCGATGACGCGATCCCAGTCGTCCTCGTCGATGTCGGCGGTGCGCGCCGCCGGTACCCCGGCGGCGACGTTGTTCACCGCGAAATCCAGCCCGCCGAACTCCTCGACGGTGAATTCGACCATCGCCGCGACCGCGTCCGCATCGCTGACGTCCGCCTCGACGAACGCCGCAGTTCCACCATCGTTCTCGATGCGTTCGACCGTCTCCGCGCCCGCGTCGACGTCGATGTCCGAGACGACCACCGACGCTCCCTCGCGGGCGAACCGCTCGGCCGTCGCCCTGCCGATTCCTGCTCCCGCTCCGGTCACCAGCGCCACGCCGTCGTCGATTCCGTTCATTGGTACTACAATATACTGACTATTCATTCAAATCCGTTTCGGTTCGTGGCCGGCGGAGGTGTGGGGCGGGTTCGGTTGTGCGAGGCGGTGCGTTGATGAGGCTCGCGCCCCGATTCGTCTCCATGAAACTCAAGCAGTCGGTCCGTCACTTCGCGGCCAAACAGGCGCTCACGATGCCGGTCGTCGGCGACCTCGCGGCCGGCAAGCTCGTCGATCTCCACACCCGAATCTTCACCGACAAGGCCGACCCGGACCACGCCGACGAGCGCCGCGAGCACCTCGATGGCTTCTTCGAGGCGACGATGGATTCGTATGTGGCGGCCCTCGAAGCGGGCTACACCGAGGCCGGTGCACGCGAGATCACCCACGTCCAGGCGAACTTCGACTTCTACAATCACGGCTGGGTCGAGATGATGGAGATTCCACCCGACGAACTCGACACCCACTACGACCGCTACCGGGAGTTCTTCGAAACGTTCGACGTCACCATCGCCGACCCACTCGGCACGTTCGCGCCTCCTGGTGGAATCCCCGAAGCGCCGTCGACGCCCGCAAAGCTGGACGACGAGACCCACCGCTACGCCAAGGGTGGTTTCGCCGACGACGTGTACGTGGAGGGACCGGACGGCGAACTCCTCGTCGGCGGGCAGGACGAACCCGACGACGTGGCCGTGACTGACGCCCCCGGCGTCAGCGACGACGACGTTTAGACGGCCGCGACCCACGCCCGGTAGTCGGCGGGGCGCTCGTAGATTTCAGTGAATATCCTATCGATAAATCCGGCGACGCGCTCGGGATCGGCTCGCACCGCGATACGCACGTTGGTCCCCTCGGCCTCGTCTGGGCGTTCGAGTCCCTCGATACGAAATTCGGGATAGTCGCCCAGTAGTGTTTTCAGCCGATCGAGTTCCGCGTCCGTGCAGTCGAGGTTCACGAGACCGTCGGCGAACTGCACCCACGGCGGTTGCTCGTCGTCGGCCTCCGAATCTGTCTCGATGGTGAGAAACGGGCTTTGGCGCTTCTCGTGGGCACGGATGGCGTCGGCGAACAGGCTCCTTCTATCCTCTTCGGTGGTGGCGTCGAAGCGGGTCATGAACCAGACTCGCTGCTCGTAGTGAAAAACGGGACGCTGTCGATCCGTGGCTCCGTTCGTCCATCCCGTGCAAACGAAGACGGTATCTACAAACCTTTTATCCTCCCTTCCGAAGCGGGGGTATGAGCGAAAGCCAACCCAACGTCCTGCTGCTCGGTCCACCGGGCGCGGGCAAGGGCACTCAGAGCGCGAACGTCGCCGACGAATACGACGTCCCCCACGTCACGACGGGCGACGCGCTCCGGGCGAACAAGGACATGGAAACCGAGTACGGCACACCGCGCGAGTTCATGGAAGCGGGCGAACTCGTCCCCGACCCCGTCGTGAACGAGATCGTCGCCGAAGCGCTCTCGGCGGGCGACGGCTACGTGCTCGACGGCTATCCCCGAAACACCGAACAGGCCGAGTACCTCGCGGACATCACCGCCCTCGACGTCGTCTGCCTGCTCTCGGTGAGTGAATCCGAACTCGTCGAGCGACTCACGGGGCGGCGCGTCTGTGACGAGTGCGGCGCGAACTATCACGTCGAGTTCAATCCGCCGGAAGAGGAGGGCGTCTGTGACGAGTGCGGCGGCGAACTGATCCAGCGCGAGGACGACACCGAGGACACAGTACGGGAGCGAATCAGGGTCTATCACGAGAGCACCGAGCCAGTAGTCGAATACTACCGCGAGGCAGGCGTCCTTGAGGAAATCGACGGCGAGGGAACCCCCGAAGAGGTCTGGGGGGAGTTGCGCGAGACCATCGACGCGGCGATCTGAGGCCGTCGGGATCGGCCCGAATCGGCCAGCGAAGTAAAAGGTTGATTAGCACGCACGCTGTAGAGGGTGGAAATGGGACGAACAGGCGAGAAAGCGCGCTCGCTGGTCGCCGAGGACCCCGCCTTCGCCGAGGCGCTCACGGTGGTGCTCGACCGGGCTGGCCACGCCGCCGACGAACCCACGGCCGACGGCGGCACGCACACCATCCGGTGGGCGGACGTCAGCGACGACCTCACGAGCGGGCAGTGGGGCCGACTCATCGAGACCGGCATCCTCTACGACGCCGACGGCGACGGCTTTGCGGTCTCCGATCCGGACGAAATCCGCGCGGCGCTCGGCGACGACTCCGTCGAGACCACGACCGAGGACGAGGGCTCGGGCTGGTCGACCTACGACAAACTCGCCGGACTCGGAGCGCTCGCGTTCTTCCCGGCGTACTGGTTTCCCGAGATCCGCAACGTCGTCGGCAGCGCGGCGAACGTTCTCATCGGTCCGTTCGACGCCATACTGCCCTTCTATGCGGTGGTCATCGTTCTCTCGGTGCTCACAGGACTGTATTCGACCCTGCTTCAGTCGAACCTGATGGACACCGAGAAGATGGGTGCGATACAGGAGCAGATGAACGAGATTCAGGAGCGCCGCAAGGAGGCCAAAGAGCGCGGCGACGACGCGGCTCTCGATCGGATTCAGGACGAGCAGATGGACGCGATGGGCGACCAGTTGGGGATGTTCAAAGAGCAGTTCCGCCCGATGGTCTGGATCATGCTGCTCACCATCCCGGTGTTCGTCTGGATGTACTGGAAGATCGGCATCCGTGGCGGAGCGGGCCACATCGGCAGTGCCGAATCCTCCATCGTGTTGCCGATGCTCGGGCGCATGGAGTGGACCGACCAGATCGGCGGGTTCATCTGGGTCTGGCTGCTCTGGTACTTCCTCATCTCCATCGCCTTCCGCCAGATCATCCAGAAATCGCTCAACCTCACGACGACGCCGACCTGAGAGGGACCGTCGTGAGCGCTTTTCGACCGGACTGCTGATGGCTCCGGCTCTCACGAACTGCTCGCTCCGTTGAGCGCAGTCACAACCCCTTTGTACCGCCCCGAACCGAGACACGGCATGTTTGTCACCGTATCCGGGCCGGCCGGCGTCGGCAAGAGTACGACGGCGTCGGCGCTCGCCGACGAACTCTCCTACGAACACATCAGCGGCGGGGACATCTTCCGGACGGTCGCCGACGAGCGCGGGCTGACGGCGCTCGAACTCAATCGGCTCGCCGAGGAAGAGGAAAGTATCGATCGGGCGCTCGACCGCCGCCAGCGGACGATCGCCGACGAGCGCGACGACGTGGTGCTCGAATCACGCTTGGCTGGCTGGATGGCCGGCGAGCACGCGGACCTCAAAATCTGGCTCGACGCCCCGCTCTCGGTCCGTGTCGCACGTATCGCCGACCGCGAGGACAAAGCCACCGACATCGCGCGCGAGGAGACCGAAGCCCGCGCCGCGAGCGAGGCCCAGAGATATCATGAGTACTACGGCATCGACATCGCCGATCGCTCGATCTACGACCTTACGCTGAGCACCGCCCGCTGGGGTCCCGACGCCATCGCGGGCATCCTCTATGAGGCGTGTACGGCCTACGATCCGGCGGCCGACGAGGGGCAAGTGAGCGTCGCCGTCGACTTCGAGCGGTGATGCGGGGTCCGCCGGATGAACGAGGGACCGACGAACGGCTCTCCTTCGGCGTCGTCAACCTCGACAAGCCGCCCGGACCGTCGGCGCATCAAGTCACCGGCTGGGTGCGTGACCTCGTCTCCGCGGCTCTCGCCGCTCCGGAACGTGCCGATGGGCACGCTGGCATCGACCGCGCGGCCCACGCGGGCACGCTCGACCCGAAAGTCACGGGCTGTCTGCCGATTCTCCTCGGCGACGCCACCCGGCTCGCACAGGTCTTCCTCGAAGGCGATAAGGAGTACGTCGCCGTGCTCGAACTCCACGGACCGGCACCCGAGAGCCTCGAAACCGTCCTCTCGGAGTTCGAGGGCGACATCTACCAGAAACCACCCAAAAAGAGCGCCGTCGCCCGAAAACTCCGGGTGCGCCGAGTCTCGGAACTGACGGCGCTCGAAGTCGAAGACCGACGAGTGCTCCTACGGATCCGCTGCGAAAGCGGCACCTACGTCAGAAAGCTCTGTCACGATCTCGGGCGTGCGCTCGGGGTCGGCGCGCATATGGGTGATCTCCGGCGAACTTCGACGACACCGTTCGACGATACCGATCTCGTGAGCATGCACGACCTCACGGACGCGCTCGCGTTCGCCGCGGAGGGCGATTCCGAGACACTTCTCGACACCGTCCAGCCGGCCGAGCGCGCACTCACTCACCTCCCACGGGTCACGATAGCCGACAGCGCCGCCCGCGAGGTGGCCGAGGGTGCGCCGGTCTACGCGCCCGGCGTGCTCGACGTCGAGGGCGTCCCGGAGAGAGCCGAGGAACCGCTGGTCGCGTGCTACACGCCCGACGGCGCGGCCGTCTGTCTCGGACGGCTGGTGGGGGCGGCCGACATGGAGTCGGGGACCGTGGTGGACCTCGAACGGGTCGTGGTGTAGCTCCCGACCGGCAGCAGGGAACATTCTTTTCCACTCGGTCGGTGTAACGACCACGATGGCAGACATCGAACTTCCCGACCCGGAACTCGGACGGGCGACCATCGTCTACGAAGGTCTCGACGGCGAACAGGTGAGCACGGACGTCGACAACGAGCACATCGTCTACTTCGACGACCACTGGCAGGTCAAAACCGGCGAGGATGCCGACGGCAACGACGTCATCCGTCGGATCCCGCGCAACCGCGTCAGCTACGTCGAGCGCTCGGTCGAGGAGTTCCAGGACCGCGTCGATGCGGCGGTCGACGAGGCGAAAGACCGCCTCGACCTCGGCTAGGCCGCGTTCGGTGTGTGGTCAGTCGTCGGCGCGAGCCTGCTGGGCGTCGTCGGGCTGCGAGACGTCGATGCCACCGATGAGTTCCGTGTAGGGGTACGGCATGTCGATACCCTCGGCGTCGAAACGCTCCTTGACCGCCTGCACCCACGCCGAGAGGGCGTGGACGTACTTGCCGCGGTCGGGGTCGGCGATGTACGCGCGTGCGGTTAGCCCCACGTACGAATCCGCGAGTTCGGTGAGGATGACGTCGGGTTCGGGCTCACCTTTGAGTCCGTCGACGGTCGCCGCCTCCTGAACGATGATCTCCTTTGCCTGCTCGATGTCGTCCTCGTAGCCGATGCCGAAGGTGAACGGGATGCGGAGTTCGTCGTCAGCGACGGGGTTGGTGACGGCGTTGTCAGCGAGTTCTGAATTGGGAACCGTGATGAGTTCGTTGTCGAAGGTCTTGAGCTTCGTCACGCGCAGGCCGATGTCCTGGACGACGCCGGATTTGGTCCCGTCGCCGGAAGGCCACTCGATCCAGTCACCGATGCCGAAGGGGTCGTCCTTGAGGATGAAGACACCGGCAGCGAAGTTCGCCAGCAAGTCCTGTGCGGCGAAGCCGACCGCCAGCGAGAGCGCGCCCAACAGGGTGGCAAACGCCGCGAGAACGGTGCCGAAGCCCGCGATCGTGGCGGCGAGCGAGACCGCCGCGAACAGCGCGAGCCCACGGGCGACGGTGCCCCCGAGATTCACCACCTTCGGGTCGTAGCCGCGCGCGTCGAGGGCACCCTTCACGAGGCGGACGAGAACGAATCGTCCGACCAGATAGATGAGCACGAACGCGACGAGGAACAGGACGGCAGTGGTGGCGACGCTGATGAGTGTCTCGCCGTACTGACTCACGAACCCCTGTGGACTCGTCGGAATCCCTTGCTGTAGCGGTGGCGAACGCATTGTGCAATCCAACACCGAACTGTTTATCAAACCATCGCCTGCGCCCGCGGTTCGTCGCGCGCCGACCACACGGAAGCGAAGGGCTTAATCCACGAGCCGGCATCCATCGACACGCGGGACCGTGGGGTAGCTTGGTATCCTCGGCGCATGGGGTGCGTCGGACTCGTGTTCGAATCACGACGGTCCCACTCCCCACCTTTTGCTGCACTCAGTCGCGCTCCGCGCTCCTTCGTTGGCAAAATCTGGACCAAAAGCCTCGTCGTTCCCTGCGGTCACTCCTCGGCCCGCTCGCTCCCGCGGTCGCTCGCGGTGGAATTACTAGTGCTCTCCGCAACTGCACAGCACCACAGAAGCCCTCGCTCCCTACGGTCGCTCGTCTTTCATCCACCAGGAGCCGCACCGCCGCAGTACCGCGACCGCTACAGCCGCACCGCGACCACCACGGCACACCGCTGTCACTCGCGCTTCACACCAGGGTTCGTCACCGCACCGTTGGCCGCCGAGCCGAAGGATTCTCCATATTTCGCCAGCACGCCCGACGTGTAGTTCGGTTCGGGACGGTCGCGCTCGGCCAACCGCGATTCGATCTCCTCGTCGGTCAAGTCGACGTCGAGGCGTCGCTCCGAGACGTCGATGCTGACGGTGTCGCCGTCTTCGAGAGCGGCGATCGGACCGTCGGCGGCGGCCTCGGGCGCGATGTGACCGATGGAGAATCCGCGCGTCGCACCCGAGAAACGCCCGTCGGTTAATAGTGCCACGTCGTCGGCGTGACCCTGGCCAGCGACCGCGGAGGTCACCCCGAGCATCTCGCGCATGCCCGGCCCGCCGCGCGGCCCCTCATTGCGGATACACACGACGTCGCCCGATTTGACGTGGCCCTCCTGGACGTACTCCATTGCATCCTCCTCGCCCTCGAAGACTCGGACTGTCCCTTCCTGTCGGAGTTCGTCGTCGCTGGTGACCTTCAGGACCGCACCCTCGGGCGCGAGGTTCCCCTTCAGAATCCGAATCGCGCCCTCCTCGTCGAAGGGGTCCGAAACGGGTCGCAGGAAGTCGGCGTCGATCTCCTCGTCGGCCGGCAGGTCGAGTTCGTCCAACTCCTCGGCTATCGTGCGTCCGGTGACGGTCATCGCATCGCCGTCCATGTAGCCACCCTCGACGAGTCGGCGAATGACGACCGGGACGCCGCCGATCTCGTGGAGGTCCTCCATGACGCGCGTGCCGCCGGGCTGGAGGTTGGCAATCTTCGGCGTTCGCTGGCTGATTTCGTCGAAGGTGTCGATGTCGAGGTCGATGCCGGCTTCGGCGGCCATCGCCAGCAGGTGGAGCACGCCGTTCGTCGAGCCACCGAGAGCCACTTGGAGCGCGATGGCGTTCTCGAAACTCGCGCGCGTGAGGATATCGGATGGTTTGCGATCGGCTTCTATCGCGTCCAGGACCACCTCGCCGGCCTCGCGGGCGACCGCCTCGCGCTCGTCGCTCTCGGCGAGCGGGCTGGCGCTGCCGAGCGGCGCGAGACCGATCGCCTCGGAGATCGAGGCCATCGTGTTCGCGGTGAACATCCCGCCACAGGAGCCGGCACCCGGACAGGCGTTGCGTTCGAGGTCGTCGAGTTCGTCGCGGCTCATCTCGCCCTGTGCGTACGTACCCACGCCCTCGAAGACGTCCTGGACCGTGACATCCCGGCCCTCGTGCTCGCCAGGCAGGATGGAGCCACCGTAGCAGAATACGGTGGGGAGATCCGTCCTGATGGCGGCCATCATCATTCCGGGGAGATTCTTGTCACAGCCCGCGAGAGTGACGAGGGCGTCCATGCGCTCGCCGAAGGAGACGAGTTCGACCGAGTCGGCGATGACTTCGCGGGAAATCAACGAGGCTTTCATCCCTTCGGTACCCATCGAGATGGCGTCGCTGATGGTGATGGTGCCGAACTCGATCGGCATCCCCCCGGCCTCCTCGATGCCGTCGATGGTGCTTTCGGCCACGTGATCCAGATGGACGTTACAGGGCGTGATGTCGGCGGCGGGGTTCGCCACGCCGACCATCGGCGAGTCGAGGTCCGCGTCGTCGAAGCCCATCGCGCGGAACATCGCGCGGTGTGGGGCGCGCTCCGGGCCGTCGGTGACCTCGCGGCTGCGGAGGCGCTTTGCGGCTTCGCCGTCCTCGCGCTGGCGCTGCTGGCTCATGAGCCGACCTCGGTTGCCACGGACATAAGTGCCACCGATAGTCCGACAGCCGAGTCGAACCTGTTTTGAGGGCTGCGGTGGCAGAGGGTGACGATGAGTCCGACTGTGGCCGTCGCCCACTACCCCGAGGGGGCGGGTCACGCGACCCGGATGCTGGCGGTGGCGAGAGCGCTCGAAACCCGCGGGGCCACAGTCACGCTCGCCGGCGGCGGCCCGGGCGCGCGCTTCATCGAGCACAACGGCTACGACCAGTTCGAACCCTCACCGGTGGATTTCATCGGCGATTACCAGGGTGGGTCGCTGTTGCGCGTGCTCGCCCACAGCCTGCCCAACAGCGCGCGCAGAGTGTACGACTACGTGCGCTGGCTGCGCCACGAGCGCCCGGACGCGCTGGTGACCGACGACATGTTCGCCGCGATGGCCGCCGAGTTCGTCGACGTCCCTCTGTTCGTCTGTACGCACAACGCCGCCTCCTACTACGATGCGGTCATCGAGCAGGGGTTCACGTGGCTGCTCAACCGCCATCAGTTGTACGCCGCCGAGGCGTTTCTCTACCCCTCCATCTGGCCGCCCGACCGCGGCGACCCCGCCGGCGTGACGCCGATTCCGCCGATCGCGCTCGACGTGCCGCCGGAACGAACGGACACCGGGCGGGCGCGCGTACTGGCCGACGGTGCGAGCGTGCCCGTCGGCACGGGCGTACCCGAAACGGACCTCGCGGCCGACACACCGCCCGTGCCCGACACCGAGGTGCTGGTGGTGCCGAGCGCGTACTCGACGGGGTTCGACGCACTCGCCGAGCGGTTGCGGGCGGCGGGCCACGAGGCGACGCTCGTCGGCGATGAGGATTGGGAGTGTGTGCCGGCGCTGTTGCCCCATCTCCGTGCCGCCGAGCGCGTGGTCTGTTCGGGCTATTCGACGATCATGGAGGCCGCAGTTGCGGGCACGCCCTGTATCGTCTATCCGTTCACCGACGAACAACACGGCGTCTCGCGGGTCATCGAGCGCACAGGTCTGGAGGGTTTTCAGGTCGAGCACTCTGTCTCACATGTGGTGCGCGCGGTCGGCCAGCGACTCGAAGATCCCACCTACGAGAACGGTGCCGGACGAGCGGCGGCGACCGTGCTCGCGGGCATCGAGTAGAAAGCGACTTTCGCGCGCGGCCGTTTCGGGTGGTATGGCGCGGGTTCAGGTCACGGCCGGCGCGCGCGTCCACTTCGGTTTCGGAAACCTTTCGCTCGCGCGCGAACGGCTCTACGGCGGTCTCGGGGTCTCGCTTCGCGAACCATGGGTCCGCGTCGAGGCAGCCCCCGCGGACGAACTCCGCTGTGAAGACCCGCAGGGGAGCGAGTACGCGGCGCGCGCGCTCGACCTGCTCGACCTTCCTGGAATCTCCCTCACGATTCACGAGCGCCTGCCCGCACACGTGGGACTCGGCAGCGGCACGCAACTCGCGCTCGCCACGCTCGCGGCGGTCGCACGCGCCCACGAGCGCGAGTCACGGGTGCGAGAGCGAGCGCCACAGCTCGGTCGCGGCGGGCGCTCGGGGATCGGCTGTGCGACCTTCGAAAATGGAGGATTCGTCGTCGACGCCGGTCATCCGGCCGAGCGGTTCACGACCCAGCCGCCAGCCGCGGGCGAGTGGCGCGTTCCGCAGCCGGTCGCCCGCCACGCACTCGCCGAGTCGTGGCGGTTCGTCGTCGCTATTCCGGATATCGAACCGGGCCGGAGCGACGACCACGAGGACCGGAGCATCGAGCGGGTGGTCGAGCGTGCCGACCCGGCCATCGCCGACGACATTTCTCGAATCATCGCCCAGCGACTGCTCCCGGCGGTCGCCGAGGACGACTGGCACGCCTTCGGTGACGCCATCGCCGCCGTGAGCCGCCTCAATGGCGCGTGGTACGCCGACGAACAGGGTGGCGTCTATCGCCCGCCGCTCGGCGAACTCGTCGACGTGCTCGAACGCTCGCCAGCGGTCGCGGGTGCGGGTCAGTCCTCGTGGGGACCTGCCGTCTACGGACTCACCGATAGCGAGCGCGCCGACACGGCACGGGCGGCGGCCCGCGAGGCGCTCTCCACTATCGACGTCGATGGCGAAGTCTTGGTCTGTGCGCCGGACAACGAGGGTGCACGTATCGAGACGCTGGAGTAAGCGGACGCTTTTGCGTTCCGAGCACCTCCCCCAGATATGCAGTTCTGCGACGATTGCGGCTCGATGATGCACGGAGACGGCGGCGAGATGGTCTGTTCGGGCTGTGGCGCGCGCGTGCCGAAGGATGAGGAGGCGGCAGCAGCGTTCGTGAGCACCGAATCACAAGGAGATAGTGACGTCATCGAGACCAGCGAGGACGCCGCCGACGAGGGCAAGCCCACCGCCGAAGTCGAATGCGAGGAGTGTGGTACTGAGCGCGCGTGGTACACCATCAAGCAGACGGGATCGGCCGACGAACCGCCGACGCGGTTTTTCAAGTGTACCGAGTGTGGCCATCGCTGGCGCGGCTATAGCTGATTCGCGTAGCGACCGAAAGGCTTTGTCCGCTCTGTGTCCGACAGCACTCGTGGCTCACGAACGACGCATCGAGGTGCATCCGGACTGTGAGGCAGTCTGTGAGTTCGACCCCTCCCTCACCTTCGAGTGCGTCGATTCGTGCACGTGGTGCTGTCAACACGGCGTCCTGCTTTACGACCACGACCTGCTCGAACTCGCCGGGCGCGCGAACCTCAACGACGCGACCACGGACTTTCGCGGCCGGAGTTTCGTCAAGCGCGAGGAGAAAAATCGAGACGACCACACCGGAGAGGACGGCGCGGCGTGCTATTTCCTCTCGGAGGATGGATTGTGCGAACTCCACGCCGAAGAGGACTGGAAGCCCGCGCGCTGTTCGATTTTCCCGCTCGAAGTCCATCTTCTGAATGGAGAGATTCACGTCACGGTACGCGATTCGGCCGAGGAACACTGCAAGGGACTCGACGTGAGCGAGCGCCGCGTCATCGACAACCTCGACGCCTTCCTGCCCGAGGTACTCTGGAGCCTGCCGGACCCGACGACCGAGATCGAACTGTGACCAGTATCCGGCGGTCGAAGAACGGGACGGAGACGGTATGGTGATGCCACGCAACGGACCGTCCGATCCCGTCCCATTGTTTGATTATTGAGCGGGAAAGTAAACGGTCGTCCCTGATAGCCGAGGCGAACGTCATCCGAAGCAGTCACCGACGAGTCGCCTACAGCCGCGGCGCACCCGTTCCGAGGCGGCCTGGTCCGAGATATCGAGTTCCGCGGCGATGTCGCCCAGCGTCGTCTCGCGGGGAATCCCGAAATAGCCGCGCTCGTGGGCTAGTCGGAGCGCCTCACGCTGGTGGCTCGTGAGGCGCTCGCGCGACGGTCCGCGCTCGCGGTCGTTGTCGTAGAGTCGATGCAGCCGGAAATCGAGGTCGTGGTCGAGGCAGAACCCTCGGAAGGTCGCCAGCGCCTCGCGGTCGGGAAAGCGCATCCGGGCGCGCCAGCGTCCGTCGACGTAGCGCATTTCGAGCCGCGCGGCACCGAGGTCTATCCACGTATCGTAGGTCACGATCGGGGCCGTGCCGGTCAGTCGCAGGCGATAGAGCCGCCGGTCGCCCTCGCCGCTCACTCGACGAACGTCGGTCACGGTTTCGTCGTCGGCGAGCGCTCGCTCGAACGCATCGAGGTCCTCGCCGCGCGCCCAGCAGAACACGACCGGCATCGCATGCGTTTCGTACTCCCGTTCGATGTCGAGTTCGACGGTCGACACGGTCGCGAGCGCCGCCGCGAACGAGAGCCGGCTCGGGTCGAGGGTGAACTCGGCGATGACGCTCATGGCATTGAACTATGCTACCGAGTGACAAAACCTTTCCGCGCTTCACCATCGTGTGGCTGTCGAGCGGTAAACGGCTCAGGCGACCAGTAGCCACGCCAGCGCCACCGTGCCTGCGCCGACGACCGTGCTCGCCACCGCGTGGACGCGCAGGCGGTCGAGCCGCGCGTGGGCCACGCCCGAAGCGTGCTCGCCGCCAGTCTCGCACTCCGGCAGGAAGTCCATGGCGATGTGCAGGAAGATGCCGGCGGCGAAGCCGAACACGAGGGCGTTGACGGCCATCGTGCTTGACGGCGCGACCAGTCCCACGAGCAGCGCCGTGATACCGACGCCCGCAGCCGGCAGCGCGAGCACGCCGACCGACAGCCCCGCACCGCGGAGCCGACCGGCGGCGGCGTAGCCCGCGGGGGCCTTGTGCGAGACGATGCCCAACCCGAGCAACAGCCCGAGGTCCGGCAAGAGCGTGTACACCGTGCCGATGACGACCCCGGCAGTCAGCGCGTGAGCGGTGAGCTGTGCGGTCGTCGTTTCGAGCGGCAGATCGAGATGTGTGAGTCGATGGCCGATTGTGTGGCCCGCATACCCCGCGAGGATGCCGGCCGCAATGCCGAACCCGCCCAACTGGGGCTGGTAGCCGATGGCTTGCGGAACCAGGAAGACGGCGGCGCTCGTGACCATCGCGCCGCTCGCGAGACCGTCGGCCCGGACCGACCGTCGGTCCCGCTCGTGCGAGCGCAGTCCGATGGCTGCTCCGCCGACCATCGCGGCGAAGGCGACCCAGCCGACGACGAGGACCTTCCAGAGACCCGCGAGCACGCCGATTCCCGTGAGCGCGACGAACACGACCACCCCGGCGACGCCCAGCCACGGGACCCGCTCGTGTTGCCCGATGTTGACTGCTCCAGCGTTCTCCATTCTGTTAGCAATATCGACAGGGGAGTTAATAAACCCGTCGCGTGCGGGTCGGCTCCCGGCTCAGCGCGTCGCCTGCCGCCACGCACGCAGGTCGAGGACTTCCCCATCGAGATCCCCGCCGTCGAGGTCGGTCGCCGCCCAGACGAACATGCCGGCGACGTCGTCGGGGTCGCGGCCCGCACCGCCCGCGAGATCGGTCGCCACCTGTCCGAGATCGAGCGCCCCCACTGGACGGTCGAGTTCGGCGGCGAACCCGCGGACGAGCGCCTCGGCGGTCGCCTTCGAGACGGCGTACGAGCCGAAACCGGCCTGCGCTTCGCGTGCGACCTGTCCCGTGGGGACGAGCACGCGGGCGTCGGCGGCGAGATGGGGAACCGCTTCGCGCACCGTCGCGAAGACGCCGCGGGCGTTCGTCCGGAGGTGGTCGTCGAAGGCCGCGTAGCTCTCCTCGGCCAACGGCGTCTCGCCCGCCGGTCCGTGATAGACGCCCGCGTTCGCCACCACGCAGTCGATTTCTCCCACTCTCGCCGCGGCCTCACACAGCCGCTCGACGTCGTACTCGTCGCGTACGTCCGCGCGCTGGGTGGTGATCTCCCCGTCCAGTTCGTCCGCCGTCGCGGCGAGATCGTCGAGTGCGTCCGCGCTGCGCGCACAGCCGACGACGTGTGCGCCTTCCTCGGCGAAGCGGCGCGCGACCGCCCGGCCGACGCCTCGGCTCACACCCGTGACGAGCGCGGTGGTATCGTCCATGATTCGACATCGCCCGCCACGCTAATGCGCGTTGCCATCCCGTCAGGCCATCGAGCGCGTCGGTCGCTCGCCCGCACGATAGAACTGGCCGTGGAAACCGAACGGAATCGGGTGAGGGACCACCGCGCGAGCGCGCTCCGTGAAACTGGCGGCGTCGAGCACGAGGAGGAACGACCGTTCGGCGGCGGCATCGAGCACGACCGAGAGTATCACACCCTCGTCCTCCCCCGCCGTGGCTGCGTCGTCGAGGGCCGGCACGAACACCGGCTCGCCGGGATACGTGTTCGGTTCCTCCCACGTTTCGGTGGTGTGACTCTCGACATCGATCTTGACGAGTCGGTTCTGGAACTCCGCCGGCGGTCGCTTTCGATTGCTCACGCCGTAGACGTAGCGGTACGGGCGAGTGTTCCGGCGCGCGTAGTCGATGGTCGGCAGTTCGACGTGGCCTGCGTAGAGCGTCTCGCGCTCGACGGCGCGCGTCGAGCCCTTTGGAAGGTGATACCGACGGAGTGCGCCCGTCGGCAGAGAGGGTGACGGCGACCGAAGGTTGTCGAGCGAGAGCGCACCGACCACCGACGCGTCGGGGAAGGCCACGAGGTCGAGCACGATCTCCCCGTTCCGCTCGAAGGCGTTGACGTGATGAAAGACGAAGAACGGCTTCGCACGATGGGTCGCAGCCACGTCGCCCGACTCACGGTCGAAGACGATGAAGCGCGTTCCGCGCTCGGGCTTCCACGCGAAGCTTTCGGCCACGCTCGCTCCGCCGAGCAGATCGAGCGGCGAGACGACGAACGGCCCCTCGGTGAGAACGATATGGTTCTCGGTGAGCGCGAAACTATGGAGATAGGCGGGTTCGTCGATCGTCACGCCACCGATGACGTCGGGTTCGGTCCCCCCGTCGGGAATCCGATAGAGCGTGTAGCCTGGCTTCCGGCCGAGGCGCGTCGTGTAGCCGATCGTCTCCCCGCGGCGGGCGTCGTAGTGTGGATGGACGGTCGTCGTGGTGCCCAGCCGCTCCCGCTCGTGATGGCCGCGCGTTGCGAGCGTTTCGGGATCGAAGCTCACCGCCCGCGGGCTTTCGGTCGTGGCGACGAACCCCTCTCCTCGAACCTCGATATCGACGCAGGCGTTGTCGGTGAACGCTATCGAGACGAGTCGCTTGAGTCGGCCCAGAGGACCTGTCTCGGGGTCGGTGGCGAACTCACGGAAGCCGAGTGCGCCGTGCTCGCGGGCGTGTTCGTACGCCTCGCTCCGGAGGAATCGATTCGAGTAGACGACCGCACCATCCCGAATCCCGAACCGTCGGAGCAGCGCGAACCCGTCGAACCAGTGGTTGAGGGGTCGGTTCCCGACGCGAAACCGGCCGGGGCCGTTCCGGAGCAGCGTTCCCGCGAGCCAGTCGGGGAGGTCGCCCTCGACCGGGAGGCGTTTCCGGGTACACTCCTCGCGGACCGGCTCGAAGCCGAGGCGGTGGTCCATACACGGTCGAGAACCGCATCGGCCATAGCGTCCGGGGTCAGTCGTCTTTTATACGCGCCGCTATACGATTCGCTATGCATTCGTTCGCGGCGGAGTCGAGGGCGGAGCCGCTCGCCGGACGCACCGTCTCGGTCGTCGGCGGCGGCTTCGGCGGGCTGTCGGCGGCGTGCTACCTCGCGGCCGTGGGGGCTGACGTCACGGTGCTGGAGAAGAACGGACAGGTCGGCGGGCGCGCCTCGCAGTTCGAAAAAGAAGGATTTCGCTTCGACATGGGGCCGTCCTGGTATCTGATGCCCGACGTCTTCGAGCGGTTTTTCTCCCACTTCGACGCCGACCGCGAGGACTACTACGGACTCGAACGGCTCGACCCCCACTATCGAATTTTCTTCAAGGACGGCGACCGGGTGGACCTCACGCCAGACCGCGACCAGGTGCGTGCCGTCTTCGAATCCTACGAGGAGGGTGCGGCCGAAGCGTTCGACGACTATCTCGAACAGAGCGAGACGACCTACGAGGCGGCGATGGAGCGGTTCGTCTACACCGACCGCCCGCGATTTCGCGACTGGGTCGACACCGACGTGTTCCGATCCGCACCGGTCGGGCTGAACCTGCTGCGCTCGATGGAAAACCATGTATCGAACTACTTCGAGCACCCGAAACTCCAGCAGATCATGCAGTACACGCTCGTCTTCCTCGGCGGGTCGCCCAAGAACACGCCCGCGCTCTACACGATGATGAGCCACGTCGACTTCAACCTCGGCGTCTACTATCCTGAAGGTGGCTTCGGCGGCGTCGTCGACGGCATCGCCGAACTCGCTCGCGAACGCGGCGTCACGATCGAGACGGACGCCGAAGTCGGCGAGATCACCCGCCGACGCGACGGCTTCTCGCTCGCCACGGCCGCTGGCGAGCACACATCGGACATCGTCGTTTCGGACGCCGATTACGCCCACACCGAACAGGAGTTGCTCCCGGAACACGAGCGCCAGTACACAGAAGAATACTGGGACGAGCGCACGCTCGCACCCTCCGCCTTCCTGCTCTATCTCGGTGTCGAGGGCGACGTCGACCCGCTCGCCCACCATAGCCTCGTCTTACCCACCGACTGGGACGGCCACTTCGAGCAGATCTTCGACGAACCGGCATGGCCCGACGATCCGGCCTACTACCTCTGTGTGCCCTCGCAGACCGACGATACGGTTGCACCGGAGGACCACTCGAACCTCTTCGCACTCGTGCCGATCGCACCCGGTCTGGAGGACACGCCCGAAATTCGGGAGCGCTACCGCGACCAGATTCTCGACGACATTGCCGACAACACCGGCGTCGATCTCACCGATCGGATCGTGCTCGAAGAGACGTTCTCGATCGGCGACTTCGCCGAGCGCTACAACAGTCTCCAGGGTACGGCGCTCGGGCTCGCCCACACCCTCCGCCAGACGGCGCTCTTCCGGCCGCCTCACCGCTCGAAAGCCGTTCCCGACCTCTACTTCACGGGCTCGTACACGACGCCGGGAATCGGCGTGCCGATGTGTCTCATCAGCGGCGAACACGCCGCCAACGCCGTCGTCGAAGACCACGGATGAGTCGCGAGCGCGTTCGTCGCGGCCTGGGTCGGCTGGAAAACGTCGTTCCCCCGGAAACGACCACGACGGGCTATCTCCTGCGGCTCTCGCGGCCCCGCTTTTGGTTCTATCTCGCTGGACCCGTGATCGTCGGCGCGGTCTACGCCGTCGAAAGCCTCCCAGAACTGTTCTCGCCCGTCGCGCTCGCGCTCTTTGCGTACTTCCTCGTGCCGGCGAACGTCTTCCTCTACGGGGTCAACGACGTCTTCGACGCCGACATCGACGAAGCCAATCCCAAGAAGGACGACCGCGAGGTGCGCTACACGGGTGAGAGAACCGTGCTCGCCGCCGTTTTCCTGAGTGGTGTGCTCGCGCTCGGATTCGTCCCCCTGCTCCCGCCGGCGGCGCTCGCGGCACTGGCTCTTTTCTTTTTCCTTGCCGTCGAGTACAGCGCGCCACCGCTCCGATTCAAGACGACTCCCCTCTTCGATTCGATCTCGAACGGGCTGTACGTGCTCCCTGGCGTGGTCGCCTACACGGTCATCGCGGGCGTTCTGCCGCTCCTTTTCGCCGTTCTGGGTGGCTGGCTCTGGACGATGGGGATGCACACTTTCTCGGCGATTCCGGACATCGAACCCGACAGGGAAGCGGGCATCCGAACCACGGCGACGGCACTCGGTGAGCGCCGAACCTACGGCTACTGCGCTGCCTGCTGGCTCACCGCGGCACTCGCCTTTTCGTTCGTCCACACCTTCTTCGCGCTGCTTCTGCTGGCCTACCCAGTCCTGGTCTTCGCCATCGCGCGCTCGTCGATCGACGTCGGGCGCGCCTACTGGTGGTATCCCGCGGTGAACACGCTCGTCGGGATGATCATGACTCTCGGCGGCCTTTGGCGGGTGGTCTATGGCGGCTGAGCGCGCGATCCGCAAGCGAATCGAGGCGCGACTCGACAGGATCGTCGCCGACAACCGCTTCACCATCGCAGTGGTCTTCCCGGTGGTCGGGGCGATTCTCCTACTGGCGAGCGCCGCCGGGCTAGTGGGACCACCGCTCAGGTACAACCCGTATCTCATCCTCTTCGGCACGATCGTGATGCGTCTGCCGCTCGTGGCCGGTCTCGCGCCGCTGTTCGACCGCCGGGCGGCCATCGGCACCGGAATACTCGTCTGCTATGCCTTCGGCATCGAACTCGTCGGCGTCCTCACCGGATGGCCCTACGGCGCGTTCGAATACACCATCGAACTCGGGCCGATGCTGTTCGGAGCCGTGCCGCTCGGCTTACCAGTCTTCTTCCTGCCGCTGGTGTTCAACAGCTACCTGCTCTGCCTACTCGTCCTCGGCAACGCGGCCAACCGGCGCGCGGTGCGTCTCGTCGCGGTCATCTGTACAGTACTACTGGTTGACATCGTGCTTGACCCCGGCGCGGTCGCCATCGGCTTCTGGAGCTACAATGGAGGTATCTTCTACGGCGTTCCCGTCTCGAACTACCTCGGCTGGGTGCTCTCGGCCACGGTATCGGTGTTCGTTCTCGACTTCTCGTTCGACCGTCTGCGACTCCGCGAGCGCCTCGACACCTGCGCGTTCATGCTCGACGACCTCGTGAGCTTCGTGGTGCTCTGGGGCACCATCAACGCCGTCTTCGGCAACTGGGTGCCCGTCGCCGTCGCGCTGGCGCTGGCCGGTGGTCTCGTGAGAACGGAGCGCTTCGACGTGGCGGGCATCGGCGCGAGCGATCTGTGGGGCAGTTAGCGCGCGGGCGTCGCGCCCTCGGGTCCGCGGTGGCGACTCGGACTGTGTGCGACGGTGCTCACCGTCTCGAAGACCGCTTCGGGGTCCTTGTTCCAGAGCCAATGCCAGCGGGTGCGCGCGAGCAAGGAGAGTTTTCTCGTGGTGCTGAGTTCGGGCGTCGCCGAAAGCACGTCGTATGAACGGTTCCTGATGAGTCGGTGGTGGTCGGCGTAGAGCACGGCCGCGAGCAGGACGGGGAACTGACAGTCTGTGGGGAGGTATTTGATGCCGGCGACACCTTCCCGATACCGTCGTTCCGTTCGTTCGAGTTCGCTCCGCATGAGCGCGGCGAACTCGCCGTCCATCTCGAAACATTTGATCTGTGCTGCGGTGACGTCGTGCTCTTCGAGGACGGTTCGGGGGAGGTAGATGCGGTCGCGCTCGACGACGTCCTCGCGCACGTCGCGCAGGAAGTTGGTGAGTTGGAACGCCTCGCCCAGCCGACGGGCGTGCGGGTGTGCGATGTCGGGGTCGTTCGGCTGCATGACGGCCGTCATCATCTCGCCGACGGCGGCCGCCGACCCGCCCATGTACTCGTCGAGTTCGTCGTGCGTCTCGTAGCTGTCCGTGTCGATGTCCGTCGCCATCGCGTCGACGAACTCCACGACAGCGGCGTCGGGAATGTCATATTGGGCCCGGAGATCGCTGAACGCCGCCACGACCGAGTCGTCGGTTCCGCCGCCGAGCGCGCCCCGTCGTAACCGTTCGAGCTGTGCGCGTTGTTCGGCCGGCGGCGGCCCGTTGGGGTCGTCGACGATCTCGTCGGCAACCCGGAAGAAGGCGTAAAGGACGTACGTCGCGTGGCGAACGCGCTCGGGGAGCAGTCGCGTCGCAACGTAAAACGTCGTCCCCGTTCGCCGATGGATGGCCTTGCTTTCGGCGAGTTGCGTATCGTTGACCATGTCAGTACCGACTGTTCGGGCGAGAGCGACTTATGTGTTTGTACGTTGGGAAGTCTAAGAACAAATTATAATAGAATTGACTACTTTCCATCCAATGAGCGAGACCGACCGTTCGATATTTCGAACCCCGAATCGATCCCACTCCCATCAGAAATGTTTATCCATCCCAATACCGTACATAGGAGTAGACGATGTTCGAGAAAATCACCGCCAGAGACCTCGCGGACAGACAGGATTCGGGCGCTGACGACTACGTTCTCATCGACACGCGGCCCGAGGCCATATAAGCA